>JANXNM010000649.1 GCA_025354065.1 Synechococcales cyanobacterium 340R_concoct_173_sub
ACCTTTGACTATTACACGGGTATCGTATTTGAAGTTATCGGCGATCCGGCCTCGGGACAACAAATTTTGGGCCAAGGCGGTCGCTATGACGAATTACTCAGTACCTACCATCCCCAATCAGAATCGATTCCGAGTATTGGCTTCTCGCTGGAAATTGAGCGACTTCACCAAGCCCTATTGCCTACTGGACAACTGCCAAAACGGACGACGACGAGTGAAAAACTGGTGGTTGCTGAATCTGTGGAGGTCTATCCGATCGCATTAGCGCAAAGTCAAATTCTGCGAGAATTGAATCCATCCGCTCAGATCGAAATCTATTTACGATCGCCTGATGGTAGCAAACCGATCGATTGTGAAACCATATATGATTATGCCCGACAGCAATCTATTCTCGAAATTGTTTGGATTCGCGCCAATGGTTCAATAGACGTTGAACTGCTTTAGTTGCAATTTCGTGATTCTCTAAAACAACGTTATTTCTGGATTTTTATTCATGTCTCATTCTATTGTTACGGACATCTGTGAAGGTGTGGCCGATTGTGTGGCGGCTTGCCCTGTGGCTTGTATTGATCAAGGCCCAGCTAAGAACTATAAGGGTACCGATTGGTATTGGATTGATTTTTCGACTTGTATTGATTGTGGGATTTGTATTCAGGTTTGTCCTGTGGAAGGCGCTATTGTGAGTGAAGAGCGGCCTGATCTTCAACGTACTCCTGGGGTGTATTAAGCAGCGGATTGAATGAGCCACCTGATGGCATCACAGAATTACGATCGGCCCTAATGCCACTATTTGAGAGCACCTCGATCGGGGACTGGATATATTCGTGTTGGGAGGATTATGATGGAGAGAAAATAATCGATCGAGATTGAGAGATTTTGTGGGTAGAATAGTCTCGGGGATTCATCAATTAAGAGAGGTCTAACCGTGGCTGAGATGATCGTATCGATCGAACTGAATTTCAAGGATGAATCAGCGGCGGAACGGCAGGAGAAACTGACGCAGGGTTTGTGGCAGGAGTTGAAGACGGTGCCGGGATTGAAGGTCGACCGGGTGGCGGAAGTTGCGCCTGATGGGTCTCGGTCGTCTGGGCGGTTTTTGTGGGGACTGTTGCAGGCACAGGTTGGAATTCCGGGAATTAAGACTTTGTTTGGCTTTTTGGGCGATCGATTGGGCGATAAGCCGATCGTGGTTAAGGCGAAGTTTGCGGATGGTCGCGAGTTTGAGATGACGGCGCATAGTCGGGCTGAGTTGGCGGCGGGGCAAGAAACTCTTGAAGCGATGGCGAAGATAAAGTAGATGGGTAAGTTTGCCTTGTTGATTGGGGTGAGTGAATACCCGGAAGGACTGAGCGCGTTGCCTGCGGCAGTGAATGATGTGGCGGCGATGCGTGAGGTCTTGGAATGCCCGGAGATGGGTGGGTTTGAGGTGATGACGTTACTTAATCCGACGGAAGGTGAGTTTCGCCGATCGGTTGAAAGCTTGTTTTTAAATCGAGCTTCAGAAGATTTAGTGCTGTTATATTTTTCGGGGCATGGCATTACTGAACCGGGGGGTAAGTTTTTCTTCTCGACAAAACGAACGAAGAAAGATGCGCGGGGTCGATTAAGCAAAGCGACGGCCATACCTGCAACCGAGATTTACGATTATTTGGGGGATTGTGAATCCGATCGCAAAGTGGTGATTTTGGATTGCTGCCATAGTGGGGCATTTGGAGATCTGATTCCCCGTGATGCGGGTGATATTAATTTTCAGGATCAGCTTGGTGGAATAGGTCGTGTGGTATTGACGGCTTCGGCGGCGATCGATTATTCATTTGAACGCGCTGATGAGGCGTTGGCGATTTATACGCGGTATTTGGTGGAGGGGATTAAGACGGGGGCGGCGGACCGGGATGAGGATGGTTGGGTCTCAGTGGACGAGTTGCATGATTTTGTGGTGGAGAAGTTGTCGAAAGCGGCTCCAGGGATGACTCCGCAGCGATATGTGGCAAAAGATGGCGAGAAGATTAAGCTGACAAGGGCGATCGTTGCTGATCCGACGAAGAAATATCGAAAGTTTGTGCAGCAGTATATGCGAGATGGTGAGATTGGTCCGACGGGACGACGAATTTTGAATGGAAAGCGATCGGAATTAAAGCTCACTCCAGAAGAAGCATTAGCGATCGAAAATGATGAATGCCAGCCTTATCGTGAACATAAAAAAAACTTGCAAGAGTATGAGAATTGCTTGGTTGAAGAATTAGAATTTAAGTCTCCTTTAGACGATCGGGCAAAGACAGATCTCCAAGATTATTGGAAAAAAGAATTGAAGTTGGCACCCGATGAAGTGGCGGCGATCGAAAAACGTGTGATTGATGCGTTTGCTAGGAATCATCCTATTTTGGAGCCGATTGTTCCTCCAATTCCTAGACCAGAACCGATCGCCCAACCAGAACCAACTTCCACTCCCACGCCAGAACCACCAAAACCAAAACTTCCAACGTTTGCCTTTGAGGTTGTGACTGTCGATGTCACAGGTAAGGAAATTGGGCGTAAACCTGGAAGTGCGACTTACTTTAAAGAGGATTGGGGTGATGGG
>JANXNM010000650.1 GCA_025354065.1 Synechococcales cyanobacterium 340R_concoct_173_sub
CCCATCACCCCAATCCTCTTTAAAGTAAGTCGCACTTCCAGGTTTACGCCCAATTTCCTTACCTGTGACATCGACAGTCACAACCTCAAAGGCAAACGTTGGAAGTTTTGGTTTTGGTGGTTCTGGCGTGGGAGTGGAAGTCGATCGGGCTGTGGCAGGACGATCGGTTGAAACTTCTATTAAAGGTTTTTGCGATCGATAAGTGTTTTTCTTCCCTAAAACTCTCGCATAGGCTTGCAGTGCCCTCAAATCTTGTCCTTGTGTCGCCGCAATCACCCGAATCCAAAGCTGTTCAGCGATCTCCAGCGTCTCCTCCAACTCCGCTTCTTGGGCCTCACTTCTGAGCAAAGCAACATCTTGATCCGTCGCAAACTCAGGCAACAAAATCAAATACGACTTTTGCCTAGGCTCCACATAGGTCGCAGGAACTTGCTCCGGCTTTTGATGCTGCTTACAAATTTGCGGAACCCGGCGTTGCAAATACAAATCCAACCGTTCCACCGTCGCACAATTACGTTCTCCCGGCATTTGCAACGCTTCAAGCAATGCCGCAGTAAAAGCACCCTGTTCCAACGCCTCAATTTCATACGCTTTTCGATTGCGCTGACAAGAAAAAATCGTAATCGCTCCCGGTTGCACATCCCCAATCCCCACACCATCCGCCCGATCGCCCTCCGTCCGACAAGCATCCAAAAGCAAAATCACATTATCCGCCCCCGACTTCAGCAACCTCTCCCGCACAAAGTTTACCGAAATCGCCCGCTTCTCATGATCCGCCAATCGTGGATTGTAATCTATTGGCAACAAATAATCACAATCATCAATCCGTTTTCCATGTCCCGCAAAAAAGAACCAACAGTTATCACCCGGAGCCAGTGGAGGCACTTTTGTAGAGAACCGATCGTGCAAAAAATCGACCAAATCACTAGATGTTGGATCAGTCGAATTCTGTTCCGACGATGATGGCAAAGTGATTCCATCAGCAAACCAAAAGACCCGATCGAACTTCGCTTTCACAAAGAAATTATGCATGGCTTCCGCATCCCGATTGGCATACTCAAGCCTGCCTATATTTTTATAAGCATTCACCCCCACCACGATCGCCCAATTCTTCGCCTTCGTCATTGATCCTTACCCACGATCGTCCTAAACCAAAACAATAAGAATTCACCCGATCGTAATTTGTTAGGGCTTTTTAACTTTAAACTTCAACGTCATCGCCCCCTTCATTCCTGCCTTTCCCCCGGAACCCAACAAACTCAACTGGCCCTCCCCATTCACCTCCACCTGAATCTCAATCTCATTCAATTCCAGCCCCGTCAACTCCCCCGTTTGTGCCGTCGTTTGTTGAAGCACCTTCCCAATCACACTCACAAAATCCACCATCCCCTGTTGCAGCTTCTCCGCCGATACCGCAACTCCACGCCTCACCCACTTCACAGGCTGCGAATCCACAGAATCATAGGGATTACATTTAGCATTAGCATCCCGACCACCAATCACCTCCTCAGCCTCAACCACATCGTCTGTGACAATCCAAACTACATCACTACTCATAACCGCCTCATTCATTAATCCCTAGGACTATTCTACCCACAAAACTTCTAAATGCATGACGATCGCTGAATATCCCTTCATCTTGTAAAATCTTGTAAAATCAGACCGATCGGTTCTAATTAAATAAACCATTAAAATAAATCCCGTGACCCCACTTTTCGATTCACGCAATCTCAATACTCTATGGGCTTCCATCATTGCCGAAACCCTCGTGCGCTGTGGATTGAAAACCGCAATCATTTGTC
>JANXNM010000671.1 GCA_025354065.1 Synechococcales cyanobacterium 340R_concoct_173_sub
TGCTGCCATCATCTCCCGACTAAATTAAAAATAAATCAAATCAAATCAACTACATTCTGAGTGTAGCGCGAGATTTGTGAATTGCCCGGTTTAATCTATCAAGCCGATCTATCTAGTCGATCGGTACCACTGTTTTAGGCGGTCTGGTGAAATACCTAAGTAATATCCAAGAATCATAATTTGATTAATAATTGTTGTTTTAAAAATACCTTGTTTTTCCCAGCGCCTCGCTGAAGTGGTGACGGCTGCTGGAACAATAGTAATTTTTCCACGTTTTGAAAGCGATCGTACAAATACAAAATCTTCCATAATTGGCAATTCAGGAAATCCTCCTAATTCATGAAATGTAGTGGCCTTTAAAAACAAAGCTTGATCGCCATAGGGTAAATTAAAAAACTTCGATCGTACCTTAACGCCCCATTCAACCCATCGCAAACCCGATCGATCGCTATTTATTTTTAAATTGAAGGCTCCCGCGATCGATTGATCCTTTTTTAATAAGAGAGATTTCGAGAGATTACTCCACTCCTCGACCCATCGATCGAACCCGATCGGCACCCGTGTATCTCCATGCAAAAACATCAAAAGATTCCCTGTCGCAACTGCCGCACCAGCATTCATTTGATACGATCGTCCGTTCCCGCACATCAGCACCTGAACCCCAAATTCTGTAGCGATTTCAACGGTATTATCAATACTCCCACCATCAACAACAATGATCTCAATAGGATTGCTAACGGCATCAAAAATGGATTGTAAAGTATCCGCTAAACAATTAGATTCATTCAAGGTCGGAATCACAATAGAAATCACTCTTCTGTCACCCCAATATCAGCATTTAAATACTGCAAATCTTCAGGCCGATCGATGTCTGGCAAGATCTCTAATAATTTGTAGCTTAGATTTAAATCCTTCACAATAGTCAAGGAATCCTGTAACACTGAAGCCGTACTCCATTCGATCGTTGAGAACAATTCTAGAATCTGTTTTCGTAAACCAATTAAATAGTATCCACCATCAACAGCCGGACCGAACACAACCTCTATTTTATTCAAGTCTAAAAAAGCCCGATCGATCAACGCTTTATCGATCGCCGGACAATCTGTTCCAATCATTACAATCCGATCGCAGCCCTGATCAAACCCTAATTGAAAGGCCTGTTTCATTCGATCGCCCAAATCACCATCGCTTTGAGTAACATACTTAAAAGCACCCAGCCAATTATGCATTAAATTTGGGTCACCACCAGAATAGTGGATCTCAGGATTGAATGATCCGACAGTCTTTAGGGTATGGATTCCTAATCTACGATGAAGTTTTGCCGCCCCACCCGCCCCCAGAGCCGGAATTAAACGTGTTTTTGTTTGTCCGGGTTCTGGGTACTTTGTCATTACAATTAATCGGTTCATTATCAATTCGTCTTTAACAACAAGCTTGAGGGTCGATCGTCACTCGGTAATCTAATCCCTTTGTTTGCCGTGCATCTCGAAAACTATCGGAATTACAACTAAACGCATTCGCCTCTCCATTCGGTACGATCGCATACGGCTCAATCCCAATCACCGCATCACTATAGGGACCATTTGGATCAGTATACAAACCAAACGTTTTTTTACAGACCGCCATTCTCGCCCCGCGCACCAAAATATGCCCATCATCATCCTGTACCGACTTCCACGGCCCTCTATAAATCACCGCCTGATGATGCTCCAAACACTCTCCCTGCCTGCCTTTATATGCTCTTACCGTAAGCGATCGAAACTCCACACCATCAATCACCTGCCAAGGTTGATCCTGTCGCACTAAAATCTCAATTCCATGGAATCCAGCATTTTCAAACATTTCTAAAAATTCAGTTTCTAAAAATGCCCCCGAAATACAACCACTCCAAAGATCTGGATCATCCATAATCGCCTGCGTCGGCAATTCATCACAAACAATATCTGAAATCACCGCTCGTCCACCGCGTTTTAATACCCGAAAAATTTCCGCAAAAAGTTGTTGCTTATCGTCAGGTTTGACTAAATTTAATACACAATTAGACACCACCACATCTACCGTATTCGTTGCAATCAGAGGGGTTTCGCGCCGCAACCGATCGCACTCTACTTCTAAATCCATCATTTGTTGAACGGTCGTAATCGGATTCTTAACAATCCATTCATTCAATGCATCGAGATCCAACGCTAAATCTTGAATCTTCGCCCTTACAAATTTAGTGTTGTGATATCCAATCTTTTCAGCAATCTCGTCAATATAACTCCTCGATAAATCCAACATCGCATCATTCATATCCACGCCAATCACTCGGCCTAATTCCCCCACCTTCTGCGCAATGATATAGCAATTCTTTCCTGCTCCAGACCCTAAGTCCACCACCACCTCACCCTCATTCAC
>JANXNM010000689.1 GCA_025354065.1 Synechococcales cyanobacterium 340R_concoct_173_sub
CACTTGCGCTTGGCTGGTGACGATGTGTCAATTTCGGGGCCGATCGCTATTTCAGTGGGCGTTGTTGCTCCCGTTGGCGGCTCCAGCCTATATTTTGGCCTACACCTATACGGATTTATTAGAATATTACGGTCCAGTACAGTCTATATTGCGGCAATGGTTTGGCTGGAAAAATGCTCAAGACTACTGGTTTCCCAATGTTCGATCGATGCCAGGGGCGATCGGCATGTTTGTTTTGGTGTTGTATCCCTATGTTTATTTACTCGCCCGATCGGCCTTTTCAAATCAATCATCAATCACCTTAGAAGCCAGTCGCAGTCTAGGCTGCACACCATGGCAAGGATTTCTAAAAGTCGCCTTACCTATGGCGAGACCTGCTATTGTGGCCGGGTTGTCACTGGCATTAATGGAAACATTGAATGACTATGGAACCGTTGAATTCTTTGCAGTGCCAACGTTTACTATCGGAATTTTTCGCACTTGGCTCGGTCAGGGTGAACGCGCTGCGGCAATGCAACTTGCTTTATTGCTATTGAGTTTCATCGCTATACTTGTCATGCTTGAGCGCCAATCTCGAACTCGTCAACGGTATTACCAAACTAGCCAAACGACTGAAACTAAACGATATGTGCTTCGTAATTGGCATCAATGGGCGGCGATCGGGATTTGTAGTCTTCCAATTGTTCTAGGCTTTGGTATTCCGGTTAGTGTTTTAGCATTTCTAATTAAAGGCGATCGATCGACTACCCGCACGAGTGGCCCAAGTGGTGATGGGGACTATGGCGCAGCGACATCAGGTGAGTTTTTAGCAAATGCCCCGGACCCGTTTTGGGGCTATGCCATTCATAGTTTTACCTTGGCCACTACTGCCGCCACGATCGCGGTCATCATCGCCGTTATTCTCGCCTATGGTCAACGGCTACACCCCTCGAGACTCAATCGTTGGGCTATTCAAGGTGCCACCCTTGGCTATGCGATTCCTGGTGCTGTGATTGCGATCGGGGCGATGGTTCCCCTTGGGAAATTTGATAATGCCTTGGATAGTTTGATGCGATCGCAATTCAATATTTCAACGGGATTGCTGCTTAGCGGAACTATTTTTGCATTAGTATTTGCCTATTTAGTACGATTTCTAGCGGTGGGTTATGGTGCGGTTGAATCTAGCCTTAACAGCATCAAGCCCAATCT
>JANXNM010000690.1 GCA_025354065.1 Synechococcales cyanobacterium 340R_concoct_173_sub
CACTTGCGCTTGGCTGGTGACGATGTGTCAATTTCGGGGCCGATCGCTATTTCAGTGGGCGTTGTTGCTCCCGTTGGCGGCTCCAGCCTATATTTTGGCCTACACCTATACGGATTTATTAGAATATTACGGTCCAGTACAATCTATATTGCGGCAATGGTTTGGCTGGAAAAATGCTCAAGATTATTGGTTTCCCAATGTTCGATCGATGCCAGGGGCGATCGGCATGTTTGTTTTGGTGCTCTATCCCTATGTTTATTTACTCGCCCGATCGGCTTTTTCAAATCAATCATCAATTACATTAGAAGCCAGTCGCAGTCTAGGCTGTACCCCATGGCAGGGATTTTTAAAAGTCGCCTTACCTATGGCGAGACCTGCTATTGTCGCCGGATTGTCACTGGCATTAATGGAAACATTGAATGACTATGGAACCGTTGAATTCTTTGCGGTGCCAACGTTTACTATTGGAATTTTTCGCACTTGGCTCGGTCAGGGTGAACGCGCTGCGGCCCTACAACTTGCCCTACTGCTATTGAGTTTCATCGCGGTACTAGTGATCCTTGAGCGTCAATCACGTAATCGCCAGCGTTTTTACCAAACTAGCCAAATGACTGAAATCAAACGATATGTGCTGCGTAATTGGCATCAATGGGCTGCGATCGGAATTTGTACTGTTCCAATTCTTCTAGGTTTTGGTATTCCGGTAAGTGTTTTGGTGTTTCTGATTAAAGGCGATCGATTGAGCAGTAATACAAGTGATGTAAGTGGTGATGGAGACTATGGCACCGCAACTTCAGGTGAGTTTCTAGCAAATGCCCCAGACCCATTTTGGGGCTATGCAATTCATAGTTTCACCTTGGCGACCACTGCCGCCACGATCGCGGTCATCATTGCCATTATTCTTGCCTATGGTCAACGGCTACAACCCTCGAAACTCAAGGGCTGGGCTATTCAAGGGGCCACTCTTAGCTATGCGATCCCTGGTGCAGTGATTGCGATCGGGGCGATGGTCCCACTGGGTAACTTTGATAATGCATTAGATAGTTGGATGCGATCGCAATTCAATATTTCAACGGGATTGCTGCTTAGCGGAACTATTTTTGCATTAGTATTTGCCTATTTAGTACGATTTCTAGCGGTGGGTTATGGTGCGGTTGAATCTAGCCTTAACAGCATCAAGCCCAATCT
>JANXNM010000726.1 GCA_025354065.1 Synechococcales cyanobacterium 340R_concoct_173_sub
CGTACAGCGTCAAAATATGTAAAACATTTAAATGTTGACGTTTGTACTCATGAATTCGTTTGGCTTGAATATCAAAGATAGAATTCGCATTAACGGTTACGCCGTAGTCAGTCAGAATACGATCCGCCAGGTCTTGCTTAATGGAATGTTTGATTTGTTTCCAATCCTCGCAGAACTGAGCATCATCAACTAACGGTTCTAATTGCTTGAGTTTGTCTAATTCAGTAATCCATCCTTTACCAATCCGATCGCTAATCAGCGTACTCAATCTAGGATTGCTCAAGACCATAAACCGACGGGGAGTTACGCCATTGGTTTTGTTACTAAATTTCTCCGGTGAGAATTCATAAAAATCTTTGAGAACTGTTTGCTTCAAGAGTTCTGAATGCAATGCCGCCACACCATTAATAGCATGACTGCCAACACAGGCAAGATTGGCCATCCGCACATACCGATCGCCCGACTCATCAATCAACGACATCCGCCCTAATCTAGCCGGATCATCAATGAATTTAATCCGTACAGCATCCAGAAAACGCAAATTGATTTCATAAATGATTTCCAAATGACGGGGTAATAGATCACCGAACAATTTAACCTGCCAACGTTCCAATGCTTCAGGAAGCAACGTGTGATTGGTGTAGGCAAGAGTTTTTTGAGTGATTTCCCAGGCTTTATCCCAGCCTAAAAATTCTTGGTCAACCAACAGACGCATTAGCTCAGCAACAGCGATCGCAGGGTGAGTATCATTTAATTGAACGGCAAATTTTTCATGGAACCGATCGAGTTCAACATCCTGCCGCTTCATGATCCGAATCATATCTTGCAATGAACAAGATACAAAAAAGAACTGCTGTTGCAATCGAAGCACTTTTCCTTGAAAGCCCTCGTCATTCGGATAAAGAACTTTAGTGATGTTTTCAGAGATTACTTTGGCATTGACAGCACCATAATAATCACCAGTGTTAAAGGAGTGAAAATCAAAGGATTCCGGGGCTTCAGCTTTCCATAACCGCAGTGTATTCGCCGTATTAACTTGGTAGCCTAAGATCGGCGTGTCGTAGGGCACTCCAATCACCTGCCAGCTTGGGACCCAGCGCACACGGTAAACACCCTGAGTATTCTGATAGGATTCGGTATGTCCCCCGAACTTAACATCAACGCTCCATTCTGGGCGGGCAAGTTCCCAGGGATTACCGTTTCTCAGCCATTTGTCGGTGATTTCAACTTGCCAGCCATCACGAATATCTTGGTCAAAGATGCCAAATTCATAGCGAATGCCATAGCCGATCGCGGGAATCTCCAACGTCGCGAGTGAGTCTAAATAACAAGCTGCCAATCGGCCCAATCCACCATTACCCAATCCCGGTTCTTCTTCTTGGTCAATCAAAGAATCAAAGTCCAAGCCCAATTCATGGATGGCTTGCTTCATTTTATCGTAGAGACCTAAGTTAATTAGATTGTTTCCCAGATGTGGCCCAAGCAAAAATTCCGCTGAAAGATAACAAACCGTGCGATTTTGTTGTTCGGTGTAGGCCGCTGCCGTGCTGTTCCAACATTGTAAAATCCGATCGCGAACGGTGTAGGCCAGTGCCATGTAATAATCATTTCGCGTTGCAAGCGTAGCAGGCTTTCCTTGGACATAGTACAGGTTTTCAAGAAATGCTCGCTTAAGGCTTTCTATAGTATTGCCTGTACGATTTTCTTCTGTCCGAATGAGATCATCTTGTAGCTGCATATTTATGGGTTTTAAAGCTGATTAGAAACAAGCTTTAGTATCGCACTCTGCATCCTAATCTGTTATCTATTAAATCTTAAAAAAGTCAAATCTTCCAATTCGTTATTATTTTACTCAAAAAATTACAATTCTTTGTAATCTTGTTGGATTTCTGGTTAATATGAGAAGAGTTGATAATCGGTACGGTAAAAAATTGTGGATTCCCGTCTAGAGGTTACGTTGTCTGAAAATTCGGTAGAAACGACGAATTCGCTAATCGCTATCCGTAAACAGACTGAACAGCAGAGAGCGTTAACGAGGGTGATTAGCCGAATTCGGGGATCTTTAGATCTAAGTGTGATTTTTGAGACGACGGTTACGGAAGTGCGAGAATTGTTAAATGCCGATCGGGTAGCAGTATTTCAGTTTGACCCGAGTCGGAATTGGGAAGGCGAATTTATTTCAGAATCTGTGAAGCCCGACTTTTCGTCAGCGCTGGCCGCTAAGGTTTATGACCATTGCTTCGGGCCGCAATATGCTGCATTTTATGAAGCTGGACGAATGCAGGTGGTCGATGACATTTTGAATGCAAATCTTAGTCCATGTCATGCAGAGATCTTGGGACAGTTTCAAGTGCGATCGAACTTAGTGGTTCCTTTATTGCGCGTGGGTAAACTCTGGGGATTGCTGTGTGTGCATCAATGTGATGGGCCTCGAAGCTGGGCAGAATCTGAAATTGAATTCGTGAGTCAAATTTCCGAACATTTTGGCGTTGCCCTTCAACACAATCAATTACTCGAAGATGCTCGGTATCAAACTGAGCAGCAAAAAGCGCTAGCCAGCGTAATTAATCGTATTCGTGAATCTTTGGATTTAGACACCATTTTCAATACCACTGTCCTTGAATTGCGACAATTACTGAAAGCCGATCGGGTTGGTTTATTTCATTTTGTGGGTAATGGTAATTGGGAAGGCGAATTCATCGCAGAAGATGTGGGAGCGAAGTGGAAAAGTGCCCTGAATTCCAAGGTCTATGATCATTGCTTTGGTGATAATTTTGCAGATCATTATGCTAATGGCCGAGTACAAGCAGTCCCTGATATCAATAGCGCTGGGTTAAGTAGTTGCCATATTGATATTTTGGCTCAATTCCAAGTTCAGGCCAACCTAGTTGTTCCAATTCGTTTAGGTGAGACTCTCTGGGGCTTGCTCTGTATTCATCAATGCGAAGCTCCTCGCAAATGGCAAGACTCTGAAATTGAATTCATTCGTCAAGTTGCCGACCAACTCGGGGTTGCGCTTCGTCAAGAACGAGTAGTTAAAAAAGTTCAGGAACAAGCCGCCCAACTCGCTCAAGCCGCAGAACGCGAATGTTCGATGAATCGTCAACAACTTCTAACCTCGACCATTGAAAAGATTCGGACCTCGTTAGAATTAGATGTTGTATTTAGCAGTACCACTGCTGCGGTGCGGGAGTTACTAAACGTAGAACGTGTCGCCATTTATCGCTTTAACAAAAACTGGAGTGGTAAATTTGTTGCCGATTCGATTATAGACAATGGATCGGATTTAAGAATTCCACCGCTTTCCAGTTTAATCAAGCTGGGCCAACCGGATGAAACTGGCGAATATCCGCGCAACGAGACCTTTGTTCCAATTCCACAAGGTGAGAAATTGTGGGGATTACTCGTAGCCTATCAAAATTCTCAGCCGCGCTATTGGCAAAATGAAGATGTCAATCTGTTGGCTCAAGTCGGAGTCCAGCTTGGAGTGGCGATTCAGCAGTCCGAACTTCTGTCGAAAACAAAACAACAAGCCCTCAAGCTTTCACAAACTGTCGCCGAGCTTCAACAAACCCAAACCCGATTGATTCAAGGTGAAAAAATGGCGAGTCTGGGCCAATTAGTTGCAGGCATTGCCCACGAAATCAATAATCCCGTTAATTTTATCCACGGTAATCTAATTCATGTGGAGCAATATACTCAGAATTTATTAAAAACGGTTGAACTCTACCAGATTCTGTATCCAGATTCAAATGAAGCCGTGGATACTGCTTATGAAGCGCTGGATTTGGCTTTTGTGGTTGAAGATTTACCAAAAACGATCGCATCCATGCAGATGGGAACCGATCGGATTCGGGATATTGTTTTGTCATTGCGTAATTTTTCTCGGATGGACGAGTCTGATTGTAAGAAAGTTGATTTGCATCAGGGTTTGGATAGTACGTTATTAATTTTAAGCCATCGTCTCAAAGCAAATGGTCCTAAGCGCGCCATTATGATTGATAAGCATTACGCTGATCTAAAATTGATTAAGTGTTATCCAGCCCAGCTCAATCAAGTCTTTATGAACATCATAGCCAACAGCATTGATGCGCTTGAAGAGATGACGAGAATTGATCCTGACTTCATGCCAAAAATCACATTGACAACGCAGCGGTTAGATTCTGATGAAGTTAAAATTATAATCGCAGATAATGGTCAGGGAATACCCGATAACGCTCGATCGCGAATTTTTGATCCATTCTTTACCACCAAAGAACCTGGCAAGGGTACAGGTCTTGGGCTTCCGATTTGCTATCAAATCATCCATGAACGACATGGTGGCACCATTGAATGTCAATCCACCCTCGGATCTGGAACTACATTTGTTATCACCATTCCAACGATCGTTGCGCCAGTTCAATCGGTTTAATCCGATCGCATCCTGTAACGGCGTTTGTTTTGTTGCAGATTTTACAGACACAGGGAGAATAGAGTAAAAGAGTTGTTTATCTATCCTTCAAATCAATTGTTCCCCGATCGTAACCCTATTTCCATTTGCAAAATCCCACCCTGATTGAACCTTCTTCCCCGACAATTGAACTTCTCTCAAAAACAAATAGCCATCACCAGTTTGTACAACTACCCCGCGATTTTTAATCACGGCAACAATAGTTCCCGAAGGTTGAATCTGAAGTGGTTCGATCGCATCATACATTGCATCATACAGTGATTGAAATTCAGGCAAGAGTTGCGATCGGGTTTGGTTGGTTAAAGGAACAGTCGCAATCACCTTCAATGCAGCATTACGGAATTTAGTACTACAACCGGGATATAGACCCCGTATTTGATTATGCAACGCGATCGCAGACTTCGACCAATCCAAGATGTAGTCTTCTTTTTTAATCAATGCAGCATAGGTCGCAGAATCATTATCCTGAATTTCAGGCTGGAGTTCTCCCTTTGCTAACTTCGGTAGTGTTTCAATTAGCAAAGCGGCTGACATAGTAGAAAGGCGATCGGCAAGTTCATGGGCATTTTCTAATAGACCAATATCTAAAGTTGACTTCAATAACATCGCCCCTGTATCCATTCCAATATCCATCAACATTGTCGTCATTCCCGTTTGCGATTCACCATTTACCACACATTGCTGAATAGGGGCCGCACCTCGATAGGCTGGGAGCAATGAACCATGACCGTTGATACAACCAATTTTTGGCATATCTAAGATTTCTTGAGAAAGTAATTGACCATAGGCCACAACCACGAAGAAATCGGCTTCATAAGCACGCAATTGAGCCAACGCATCTGGATCTTTTTTAATACGATCGGGTTGCAAAACTGGAATGTTTGCGGCTAGTCCAGTAACTTTTACGGGTGACGACGACACCTCTTTTCCGCGTCCCCGGCGCTTATCGGGCTGAGTCACAACGGCAACCACCTCCATTCCCGCATCTGCCATCAACGCTTCCAGACTCGCCACAGCAAACTGCGGTGTTCCAAAAAATACAATCTTTAACATTGTTTACTCTTCAAAATTGTTCACCCGATCGTCCAATAATTCGCAATTTGTAATTCATTGCTCCCATAATTTATCCTATCCTGTAGAAGCCTCCTCTCTCAACCCAAAACCAACTCATTTCTGACCATGAAACCAACTTTTATCGACCCAGAAACCTGGGAAAAAACTAATATTCTGATGCAACCCGCGTTCATTCGGTTACTCGATAACATTCGCAAACTGACCGACGAATTGTCCACATGGAAGACCAGCTATCAGGAAGCCCTGGTGTGGGATGCGGGCATTTCTGAAGAAGAACGAGGCCGCATTGGGTTACTTCAGCAAGAACTCAAAAGTACTACGGACAACGATCGGGCCTATGACATTGAACAAATCCTTGAAACGCTCCCACAACCCTATCCTGCCTACGAATGGAAGCTCGAATGGGGCGAAGAAGTCGTAACGATCGATGTGTGGGAACTCTGTTATAAAATTTGTTTTACGCTTGACTATGACCCCAGAATCGACCGTCCGGCCCAGGTGGACAATACGCTGTTTGATGGCGATGAAGTGGATTGGACCAGTTTAGATGAGAAAGCAAAACACCTTGTCACCGAAATTTTATCGCAGCTTCCAACGCTATCCTAAGATAGAATGAGGTTGAATAGGTAGGGCAAGAAATATGGTTTTGGCAGAATTACGATCCGTTCAAAAAAAACAAGGCGCGATCGTCAATCACAATAATATTGTCATGACATTCAATAATGACGAAGTTGCCTACCAATCCGCCCGATCGGGTGTCGCATTACATGACCAAAGCCATTGGAATCGAATTGAAGTGAGTGATCAACATCGTCTTGATTTTCTCCATAATCAAAGCACCAATGGGTTCAAATTACTCAAGCCCGGTGAGACTTGCGATACAACATTTCTAACCTCCACCGCCCGCACTATTGATTTAGCGACCGCATTAATTTTAGATAATACTGTTCAATTGCTTGTTTCTCCAGGAATGGCACCGCAATTAATCACATTTCTCGATCGATTTATCTTCTTTTCCGATCGGGTCAAACTCACAGACATTACAGCAACGACTACAACATTTAGTTTAATAGGTCCAACCTCTGCCACCGCATTACAATCAATTGGAATTCTCGCGCCAGAATCAGGATATATCAATGCAGAGATTGGAAATACTCCAGTTCAAATCATTGTGGACAGTGGCTTAAGTATTCCGGGATATAGACTAGTAATGACGGTAGAAAATGCAGCGATCGTCTGGAAAAAATTATCAGAAATTGCCATTGTTTTAGGCGATCGTCCTTATCAGCGACTACGCATTGAACAGGGTCGCCCTATGCCGGGATTTGAATTAACTGATGATTACAATCCATTGGATGCTGGACTTTGGAATACTATTTCATTCAATAAAGGTTGCTATATTGGCCAAGAAACAATAGCGCGTCTGGATACTTACAATGGAGTCAAACTGAATCTTTGGGGAATGAAACTCTCTTCTTCTGTAGCATTAGGTTCTGTTATTTATTCAGATGACAATAAAGTCGGGACAATTACCAGTATCTATGAATTCGAGGATGGAAGTGCGATCGCGATCGGCTACATCCGAGTGAAGGCGGGTGGCGCTGGACTTGTAGTTACTGTAGAGTCTCAAACAACCATGCTTGAAGACCTCGCGTTTCAGGTTCGCCTTAAAGCTTCATAAACAAAGACTAATAAAAATCCCGATCGAAGGCTCGATCGGGACAATACCCAAACAAATCAGTCTTTTAGACTTTGAATTAATTCCTTTAGCCGCGTGTCATTTGAGACCAAACACGGGTTGGTAGACCCCAAACGTAGATAAATCCTTCAGCCGCTTTATGGTCGAAGTTGTCACCAGCGCCATAGGTTGCGAGGTCTTCGGCATATAGGGAGTTAGCCGATTTACGTCCGACGATCGTGGCGTTGCCCTTAAAGAGCTTAACTCGCACCACTCCAGAAACGTGCTCTTGAGTTTTGCTGACAAAGGCATCTAGGGCTTCTCTGAGGGGACTATACCAGAGACCGTTGTAAACCATTTGGCCATAGGTTTCTTCGATGCCGCGCTTGTAAACGGTGACATCTTTGGCCAGAGTCAAGCTTTCTAGGTCGCGGTGCGCATGGATTAGCATGATTAAGGCTGGGGTCTCGTAGATTTCGCGAGATTTGATGCCCACGAGACGGTTCTCGATCATATCGACGCGTCCGATGCCGTGGTTGCCGACACGTTTATTCAGATGCACAAACAGTTGGACAGGATCGAATGCCTTGCCATCAACCGTGACGGGAATTCCCCGATCGAAGCCAATTTCAACGTATTCCGGCTCGTTGGGAGTGTCTTGTATGCTTTTGGTTAGTGCATAAACTTCTTCAGTCGGCTCATAGTACGGGTCTTCCAGTGGACCTGCTTCGACGCTGCGACCCAGAAGATTCAAATCAACGCTGTAGGGCGAGGACTTTTTAACGGGAGAGGGGATACCACATCTTTCCCCGTAGGCTATTGTTTCTTCGCGGCTCATAGCCCATTCACGGGCAGGAGCGAGGACTTTGATATTAGGGTTTAGGGCCGCGATCGCTACATCAAACCGCACTTGGTCATTGCCTTTTCCCGTACAACCATGGGCCACAGCATCAGCGCCATACTTTTCAGCCGCTTGCACCAAAATCTTGGCGATCAGCGGACGAGCGAGGGCTGTGGAAAGGGGATAACGATTTTCATACAGAGCGTTTGCCTGAATCGCGGGAAACGCATAATTTGTGATGAATTCGGTTTGAACGTCTTCAACTAAAGAAATAGACGCACCTGAATCGAGTGCCTTTTGCCGAATGGGTTCCAATTCATCGCCCTGGCCTAGGTCTGCGGCGAGGGTAATGACTTCTTCCACGCCCCATTCATTTTTTAGATACGGGATACAGACGGAGGTATCTACACCTCCTGAATATGCCAGTACAACCTTCTTAGCTCGCCCCATTGATTTTTCCTATTACGTCTAACTTTGACAGTGTTCAATCATATGGGATTTCTTACAAATTTACGGTTTCTTCGGTGGCAAGTCCAGTGACTTTTTGGTAAATGACATCGATCGGACCCTTCCAGTCGATGCTTTTGAGCTGAATCCGATCGCTATTTGTATAAATTTCAGTTTCCCAGCGATCGTTTTGACGAGTGCGGACTTCAACAAGTTTTTCAGTCTGGCTAATCAGGACATATTCTTCGAGTTCTGGGCAAGTCTGGTAATCGACAAATTTTGCTGTCCGGTCAAATTTTGCAGTGGATTTGGATAGGATTTCGATCACGACTTTGGGATGGAGGATAAAGTCTTCGTTGCCTTCTAAATCATTTGGGTGACAAGTGACCACGACATCTGGATAGTAGTAGCAGTTAGCCTCAACGAGCCGCACTTTGATGTCTGAAGACATGACAATACAGGGACTGTTGGCAAAATGGATGTTGAGTTGGGTTGCGATGTTTCCTGCGATAATTACGTGGAATTTTTTCGCTCCCACCATGGCATAAATTAGTCCACGCTGATATTCATGCTTGATGGGGCTGGCACGCTCGCCTTCAAGATAGTCTTCGGGGGAAATGTAGTAATTGAGGGCAACCATAAGAATTGAAGAATTGTGAACTCTTTATCCTCTTAGTCCCCCTTCACAAGAGGGATTTAGGGGATCTCTATGCGATCGCTTTCTTATATCGATCGTTAACAGCATTCCAGTTCACCACATTCCACCATTGTGCCAAATATTCGGCGCGGCGGTTTTGATAGGTGAGGTAGTAGGCGTGCTCCCAAAGATCGTTGCCGAGGATAGGGATGCCGCTGACCATCAGGGGATTGTCTTGGTTAGGGGTTGAGCTGATGGCGAGGTTGCCTTTTCGCGTGATGGCCAACCAGACCCAGCCACTGCCAAAGCGCTGCATTCCGGCTTCGACAAATTGCTTTTTAAAGTCGGCGATGCTGCCGAAGTCTTTGACAATAGCAGTGGCCAGTTCTCCGATGGGTTCGCCGCCAGCGTTTGGTCCCATGCTTTCCCAAAAGAGCGTGTGGTTGTAGTGACCGCCGCCATTGTTACGGACGGTGCGACGGATTTCTTCGGGAATTTTATTGAGGATGGGGAAGAGGTCTTCGATCGGTTTTTCTTTATATTTTGGAAATTTATCGAGGGCGGCATTTAAATTTTTAACGTAGGCACCATGGTGAAGGTCATGGTGAATTTTCATTGTTTTTTCGTCGATAAAAGGGGCCAGTGCATCGTAGGCGTAGGGCAAGGCGGGCAGAGTTGCGTAAGGTGTTGCGAGAGTTTCAGATTGGGATGCGTTAGGGAAAAAGCTGTTGAGGGCGATCGTTCCGGATGCTGCGCCTACATAAGTAAGCCATTGACGACGAGTGATGAGGCTTAAGGGCTGATGAGTCACGGCGCGAACCTCATGAAGTTAAGAGCTTCCTTATTTTAATCTACCATTTCGCTCCGTACTAAGTTTTGTTACACTCTTGTACTAGAGAAAACAATTTTAAGGTTTATACCTATGGAACTGCCTGAATCTGTCAAGGTTTATAGTCAATTTGCCCATCCAATTTTGATGTGGGTCGTGTTGGGATTGACGTTGTACGCGGGATATACAGGTTTGCAGTGGCGCAGGACTCGATCGGCCACAGGTGAGGAGAAGAAGGCGCTGATGGCAGGCAAGTT
>JANXNM010000816.1 GCA_025354065.1 Synechococcales cyanobacterium 340R_concoct_173_sub
AAGAATGTCAACTCGCTTAAAAAGGCAAATCCAACTAATTCAGCGCCACATTTAGTGATCAGTTCTGCGGTCGCGGCAGCCGTGCCACCCGTTGCAATCACATCATCCACAACTAACACTCGCGCCCCAGCCGGAAACGCGTCTTGATGAATTTCTAAGCGATCGGTGCCATACTCTAAGACATATTCGACGGAATAGGTGGCATAGGGAAGCTTACCGGGCTTCCGAACAGGGACAAATCCGGCGTTCATTTGATAGGCCATGGGAGTGCCAAACAAAAAGCCACGGGATTCCATGCCAACAATATAGTCGGGTTTCAGAGGAGCGGTTTTTTCGACCAACGCATCAATACTAGCCTTAAAGCCCGCCGCATCTTGCAGCAATGTAGTGATGTCCCGAAAGAGAATGCCGGGTTGTGGGAAATCGGGAATATCGCGAATGAGTGCTTTGATGTCCATGACGCTGGAAGATTCCTAGATTGAGGTACGTGATGGGTTATCTCATATTGTTGAGCCACTTGTCATCACTTTTGGTTTATCTAAGGTGGTTTATCTAAGGTTCAAACCCAAAACAAAGCCATCATCGATCGTCTTTTTCCAATGCCAAAGCCAAGGCTGAATGAGGGTTGTAGTCATTGAAAATTCACCATAACTCGCTACGGCACGACGATCGCCTAAACTAACCAAATTCAAATAGCGGGATTGTGGATTAAAGCTTTTTAAGGATTGACTAGCGAGACTTCGCCGTAGATTGTGGCCGAGTATCTTTCCTTCTCGCACGGCCAACACACCTGCTTTTGGCTGTGGACTATTCTGTATTGTGGCAATATCACCACTTGCAAAAATATTTGAATGGGAGACCGATCGCAATGTCGAATCGACCAAAACAAATCCCCGATCGTCCGTCATTAGCCCTGAATCACGAATCCACTGCGGTGAAGTTGCTTGGGTGGCCCATAGACTTACATCACAGCTTAAATTAGAACTTAAATTAGAAGAGGATTCCCCTGAATTCAATATCAAGT
>JANXNM010000821.1 GCA_025354065.1 Synechococcales cyanobacterium 340R_concoct_173_sub
GGGACGCGATGTGAGACATGCTTTTTCTCAGTTGGAGACTAGTATCCAGAAGCTTTCAGATGATGCTTACAAGCAGCCTAAATTCTGTTTTATTATTTCTACGCGATGTCCGTTAGATGGTCCTGAAATTCAAATAATGAAAAAGCGAATGCTCAATAAATATCAAGCCAAACTCATTATTAAAAATCGCGAGTATACTCACATGTTGAACTAATACTAATACTTCTATCCTTGAAACTGAGTCAGCAATTGCGACATAATTTGACTATCATCACAGGTTTTACGCGATCGTAATGCTTCTTCTAAAACATCCAGATCTAATCCAGGTAGAACAATCGATTCGTAAATACGTTGACTCCCATGATTACCAAAAATTTGAAATGCGACAATTTCAGATTGTTCAACATTTATAACCCAGTACTCTTTAATTCCCAAAGCTTCATAGAGTAGTCGCTTGGTTCCGAGATCTTCGTTCAGAGATGTTGCCGCAATTTCGATCGCTAAATCGGGAGATGGATGAATAGCTAAATTAATCACAGTATTATTATCCGGGATGGTCTGAACCGTTGAACCTAAGTAATAGGAAATGTCGGGCTGTGCTTCGCTGTAGTTTTGTTTTTGATAGCTGGCATTAGTGAGTCCTCGATTGGCAATTCCACGAGTCATGCAAAAAAGACCGATCGCTAGAATCAAAAGGGTATTGTCAACAGCGTGATTCGGACCGACACCCATGGTTTCTACCTGCATCTGAGATTCAAAGTAATAACATTTTGATTTAGCATGAGCGGGATCATCAGCGATCGCCACAAAGGTCTCCCAGTCTGCTGTTTGCCATTGATTTGGAAGGAAGGTTTCGATCGGGTTTTCAAGTGCTTGAGCCATGGGAATAGCCTCTAATTGTATTTTAGCAACTAGTATCTCTACAACTAGTATCTTTATCAACTATGTTTCATTAATGCCTGGACCTATATCCTATCTAATATCTAGTCTTTCGATCGATCCACGCTCTCCTCTGAAATTCTCGTGCTTCTGCATTACTATTCAAGCGCTGCTGAGCAATAGGTGGCCTATGATTAGGGCGTGGAAATGAGACAGGCTGACTTGAGGAGGAAACGAGATGACTGGGACGACGATCGCTTGGTTAATGATTGCCGCGACAATGGTGGTGGCCTACCTGTTGGGATCCTTTCCGACGGGCTACCTCGTTGCAAAATCTAAAGGAGTTGACATCCGCCAAGTTGGGTCAGGCTCGATCGGTGCAACTAATATCCTTCGAACTCTCGGCAAAAAGGCTGGAGTTGCTGTGATGATGTTGGACATTCTGAAGGGCGTACTGGCTGTATGTGCCGTGTATTGGCTGTACATATCGTTTTTTGGTGAGACCATTTGCCGCTTAGACGAAGGTACCCGCGCCGCAATCGCAGATGTTGCTAATGCCGTACTAGCCGGAGATAATTTATCTATCACCAGATTCGATAATCCCGATGCAAGCTTCTGTCTTGATCTAGCGATATATAAGCCTTGGATTGCAGTTGGTGCAGCCATTTCTGCAATTTTGGGTCATAGCAAATCCGTATGGCTTGGGTTTAAAGGTGGCAAATCCGTAGCCACCAGCTTAGGAGTGCTGTTTGCGCTGAACCCGATCGTTGGATTGGGAACCTTAATTGTTTTTGCTCTGACGGCAGCGATTACTAAGATTGTCTCCATAAGCTCAATTTTAGGCGCGATCGCTACCATGATTTTAATGGTGCTACTACGGCAGCCCGTGGCTTATCAGCTTCTTGCTCTCGTGGGTGGAACCTACGTTATTTGGTTGCACCGGGCGAACATTGCGCGATTGCATAA
>JANXNM010000846.1 GCA_025354065.1 Synechococcales cyanobacterium 340R_concoct_173_sub
CCGCAGGATAAGAGGCAGAGAATACAACAACTAACCCCAACAAAATCCAAACAAACGTCAGCCATCGTAAAACCCGCGCTTCAAAAGACCAATCCTGCGCAGTTGTATCAAAAAATGGAATCCACTGACGAAGTTGCATACTCAACCCTAACGACTCGTGATCTAACGACTTTTGATCTAACGACTTTTGATTTCGCCTTCAACTTTCGACAAATCTTCCACTAGAAATACCGCCACTTTTCCGCCATAGTTTAACCCATCGCGGTTCCGGACAATTTCTGTCCAGTAAGCAAATCGGTTTCCCTGTCGAAGTTCACCTTTCAAGGCAGCAGCGATCGGTTGATTAGTCCGAATTGCGGTCGCTTCTTCTTTAATGGTCGGGTAGGTATAAATCACCTTCGCTGTCTGAAAATCTCGATGAACTTCTAGACCATAAATCGATCGCACCGTCGCTTCAAGCCGCGCTTCATTCACGCCATACAACCGATCAAATAAGGTCAATGTCTCCGATCGAATTCGCCCGTCCGTCCGCGATGAAGTAACTCGTCCGGGCGACAATAGCGACGCTTCAAAGGTCATGCGCTGCGATGGACCATTAGTGCGACGAACGGTGAATTTTTCGGTGGGCGATGGACGGATACCGGAATTCGCCTTCATCCACAGGAGAACTTCATCAGTACGTTGACCAGGAAGGGCTTGGGCGCTTTGAACGAACCCAAAACTGAACCCAAAACCTACGCCTAGACTAACGATCGTAGCGATCGACATCCTGGATTTTGTAAGCGCTGTCTGAAGCATTCTCTTAAACATAAATTCTCTGGAACCTAAACAGTCTTACCCAACATTTCACCCAACAGGGGATGGCCCTAAAATATATCCTGAATCACCCCGATCGCTCATTCTTCTTTTAGATCGCTTTTTAGGTCGCTAGGGTTCTATCGCAACCTTGATCACTTTCCGATCGCGCATATCAGCAAAGGCTGAACCAAGAGCTTTCAACGGCCTACGATCGCTGAGCATCAGTTGCACCAAGGCTGGATGCTGATGGATAAAGGCCAAGGAATCGCGCACATACTGCGGCGTATTGTGAAACACTCCCTTGAGCGTGAGTTCGCAATAGTGCAATTGCTCGGTGCTGACAGAAATGTTGGTGTTTTTCGGACAACCCCCAAAGAGATTAATCGTCGCGCCCGGTCGCCCGCAGGCCACAGCACATTCCCAAGCACTCGGCACGCCCGTCGCCTCAATCACAATATCCGCACCCCAGCCATTGGTGAGGGTTTTAATCAGCGCGGGAATATCGTCAATTTCGCGATGCAAATAGGTCTGAGTTGCGCCCAACTGTTCTGCCACAGCCAACCGATCGGAGCTACCGCCCAACACGATAATTTCCGATGGAGTCCCGACTTCATAGCCCTTGGCCAGTGCCAGCACAAACATCAGTCCGATCGCACCATCGCCCATCACGACAATCCGATCGCCATCTCGGGCATTCGATCGGGCCACGCCGTGCAACACGCAAGCCAGCGGCTCGGTCATGGATGCGAGGGCAAAGGGTAGGTCTTGGGGAATGGGCAGTAGATTTTTTTCAACGATCGGGGCGGGGATTTTTAAATATTCGGCGAAGGTTCCGTTGTTGAACAGCAAGTCTTGGCAAAGGGAATATTTATGACGATCGCAAAAAAAACATTTTCCGCAGGGGGCTGAATTGTTCGCCACAACCCGATCGCCCACCGCCCAGCCCGTCACCCCAGATCCGATGGAGAAAATCGTCCCCGCTGCCTCATGACCAAAAATCGTCGGCGGTTTCAACATTCGAGCATGACCGCCCCGCCGCCACACTTTCAGATCGGTACCACAGGTGGTTGCCACGCCGACTTTGAGTACAATTTCACCTAGCCCTGGTTCTGGATCCGGTACGATTTCTAATTTCAGGTCTTCTTGTCCGTAGAGTACAGCAGCAAGCACGGGCACATCCTTCACAAGAGTAAATCAACATATCAGTCCGATCGTACCAAACTGCTGACTTCTTAGCCGCCCGTAGTACTTAACAATCGAAGTAACGGTCCGCTGGGTTTCCCATAGGATTTTAATTGGGCATAGGTGATCAGAAAATCGCCTTTCGGTTCTGCGGCGATCAATACATGGGGAAATCCAAATTCGTAATGAAACATAATTCCATCAGGCGTGATGGTAAAGTCATTCAAATTTTTAATCCGAAAGCGATGAGATTTATAAATACTCGGATCAATGCCTTCCGTATTTGGAGTGCCAAGTTTTGAGACTTTAACCTTGATCGCCTCTTGCAATTGTTTATCGACTTGTAAAGCGATCGCACCTAAACCTTCAGTTGTGAATAAATCTTTTGCACGCAATACCGATCCAGTGGTGAGATTGACCGATCGGTGAACAACAAATTGACTTGGATAGGCTCCCAGTCCTGTAGTCATGTAAGTCAGCGAGAGGAGTCCATTGTCGTTGTAATTAACGGTGTACTCCAGAGACGTTAACCAATGGCTTT
>JANXNM010000672.1 GCA_025354065.1 Synechococcales cyanobacterium 340R_concoct_173_sub
AACTTTTGCATTAAACCCGTAAACTCGACGTTCTCCAACTAACGGAACGAGCTTAATTACCTTCTCATCTCCAGGTTCAAAGCGAACTGCCGTCCCCGCTGGAATATCCAATCGTTGACCTCGCGAGGCGGCTCGATCGAATCTCAACGCTTCGTTCACCTCAAAAAAATGAAAATGCGATCCAATTTGAATGGGCCGATCGCCTGTATTTGCGACCTTCAATTCAGTGACGGGACGACCCGCATTAAGCTCGATCGTGCCTTCTTGGGGAATGAGTTCGCCTGGTATCATGAGTTTAATTTAGAGAATAACAGTAGTGGGCAAATTTTCATTACGGGGCAAAAGATGATGTTGAATGAATGCAACGATATCATCTAAACCAATCTGGGTTTTGAGATTCGTAAAGATGAACGGCTTTTCACCCCGCATCTTTTTGGCATCTCGGTCCATCACTTCAAGACTGGCTCCTACCATCGGCGCGAGATCAATCTTATTAATAACTAATAAATCAGATTTTGTAATGCCCGGTCCGCCTTTACGAGGAATTTTGTCCCCTGCGGCCACATCAATCACATAAAGCGTTAAGTCTACTAATTCTGGACTAAAAGTGGCAGCCAGATTATCCCCACCACTCTCGACAAATAGCAAGTCTAAATTAGGATGTTTTTGTTCTAAATCATCGATCGCAACTAAATTAATCGAAGCATCTTCTCGAATAGCAGTATGGGGACAGCCTCCCGTTTCCACCCCGACAATTCGATCGGCGGACAACGCTTTAGAATTTACTAGAAACTGAGCATCTTCATAGGTGTAGATGTCATTGGTCACGACCGCAATTTCGTATTGATCTCGCAATGCTTTACAGAGTGCATCTAAAAGCGCTGTTTTGCCTGATCCCACTGGACCTGCAACCCCAACCCGCAAAGGACCTGTAACCATGACATTCACCAGAGCAGTTTATTTAAATTACCACGATTTGATTTAACTTTGAAATAGGCGGACGATTTGTTCCTCGTGTTGGCTGCTGGCTAAGGCTAGACCCCAACTACAACTACAAAGTTCTGTATCTGGTATAACCATTGCTCGATCGCTCATAGTAACGATCGTAGGCAAAAGTTCTAACAAGATCTGTTGTCCCGCCGTCTGTCCCAAGGGGATTAACTTCACCCCCGCCCCAATTAAATTGCTTGCCCAACTTTGCCCGTAAGCCAATAAAGTCGCTTGCAAATCAATGTGCCAATGGGCTGCGGCTGCACCAAATACAAGGGTCCAATTAGTAGGCTGTTCTAAATGATCGAGCCAAGGTTTCATGGTGGGTTCTAACGATCGGAGTAATCGAATTAATGATTGCCCCATTTTCCAACTTTGTTGTCGTAATTCATGAGTTTCGCGTGCCGCAGACCACCAATGGTTCCAATAGGTAAGCTGCTCCCAATTATTTGAT
>JANXNM010000673.1 GCA_025354065.1 Synechococcales cyanobacterium 340R_concoct_173_sub
AACTTTTGCATTAAACCCGTAAACTCGACGTTCTCCAACTAACGGAACGAGCTTAATTACCTTCTCATCTCCAGGTTCAAAGCGAACTGCCGTCCCCGCTGGAATATCCAATCGTTGACCTCGCGAGGCGGCTCGATCGAAGTGCAATGCTTCGTTCACCTCAAAAAAATGAAAATGTGATCCAATTTGAATGGGCCGATCGCCTGTGTTTGCGACATTTAATTCAGTGACGGGACGACCCGCATTAAGTTCGATCGTGCCTTCTTTGGGAATGAGTTCGCCGGGTATCATAAGTTTAATTTAAAGAATAACAGTGGTGGGCAAATTTTCATTACGGGGCAAAAGATGATGTTGAATGAATGCAACGACATCTTCTAAACCAATTTGAGTTTTGAGATTGGTAAAGATAAACGGCTTTTCACCCCGCATCTTTTTAGCATCTCGGTCCATCACTTCAAGACTGGCTCCTACCATGGGCGCAAGATCAATTTTATTAATCACGAGTAAATCAGATTTTGTAATCCCCGGTCCGCCTTTACGAGGAATTTTATCCCCAGCAGCCACATCAATGACATAAAGCGTTAAATCTACTAATTCAGGGCTAAAGGTAGCGGCTAAATTATCACCGCCACTCTCGACAAATAGCAAGTCTAAATTAGGATGTTTTTGTTCTAGATCGTCGATTGCCACTAAGTTAATTGATGCATCTTCTCGAATGGCGGTATGAGGACAGCCTCCCGTTTCCACACCGACAATCCGATCGGCGGACAACGCTTTAGAATTAACCAGAAACTGAGCATCTTCATAGGTGTAGATGTCATTAGTCACGACCGCAATTTCATAGTGATCTCGCAATGCTTTACAGAGTGCATCTAAGAGCGCTGTTTTGCCGGATCCCACTGGACCAGCCACTCCAACGCGTAAGGGACTTGTAGCCATGATGTTTACCAAAGCAGTTTGTTCAAATTACCATGATTCGATTTAACTTTGAAATAGACGAACGGTTTGTTCCTCGTGTTGGCTGCTGGCTAAGGCTAAACCCCAACTACAACTACAAAGTTCTGTATCTTGCATAACCATTGCCCGATCGCTCAGGGTAACGATCGTAGGCAAAAGTTCTAACAAAATCTGTTGTCCTGCCGTCTGACCCAAAGGAACTAGTTTCACTCCCGCCCCAATCAAATTGCTTGCCCAACTTTGCCCATAAGCCAACAAAGTCGCTTGTAAATCAATAGTCCAATGGGCCGCCGCTGCACCAAATACAATAGTCCAATTCGCAGGTTGGTCTAAATGATCAAGCCAGGGTTTCATGGTGGGTTCTAACGATCGGAGTAATCGAATTAATGATTGCCCCATTTTCCAACTTTGTTGTCGTAATTCATGAGTTTCGCGTGCCGCAGACCACCAATGGTTCCAATAGGTAAGCTGCTCCCAATTATTTGAT
>JANXNM010000026.1 GCA_025354065.1 Synechococcales cyanobacterium 340R_concoct_173_sub
TGCCTATCGGTTGATGAAAAAATTAGTCCCCGGTCCCTATACGTTTGTTATGCCTGCCACAAAAATGGTTCCAAAACTTGTGCAGCATCCTAAACGCAAAACTACGGGCATTCGGGTTCCCGATCATGGTATTTGTTTAGCGATTATGACGGCCTTGGGGAATCCAATTATTTCCACGAGCGCCTATGCCTTGGCCCTGGAAGAAGAATTTGAATCGCCTCATTTTGCGGATTCACGCTTTGAATTGTTTGATTGCTATGAAAAAATGGTGGACATAATTATTGATAGTGATACCGAACCGTCAGGGCATTTGTCTACTATGGTCGATTTGACCGGAAATAGCCCTGAAATTATTCGTCAAGGCAGTGACTGGGAAACCGTGGAACGTTTAATTTAGAGTCCAGCAAACCATTCGTAGCCCCTATCTTCCCAATATCCTTGCTTTGTCATTAATTGTTTAGTCAATATCACCTCCGTGACCCATTTACTCTGTTTGTAGCCAAGTTTAATGGGCGAGGCAAGGCGAAGTGGTGCCCCATTCTCTATTGGAAGTGGTTCACCATTTTTCTGATAGGCTAATAATGTTTGCGGATGTAGTGAGGCCGCAAGACTCCAGCTTTCGTAATACCCGTCTGCGGATTTGAAATAAACATATTTTGCATCCTCATTGGGTTGGGCTAATTTAATTAGATCACTGAGTCGAATGCCACCCCATTGAACGATCGCCGCCCATCCTTCTACACAAATATGCCGAATGATCATAGAGGTCATTGGCAAGGTTTGAATCTCGCCTAAATTAAGCTGCAAGGGATTTTTCACTTCGCCTGAAATTCTGAGTCGATATGTTTTAAGATCAATATCTGGTACACCATTAAAGCTGTTTATTAATAATGAATTTGGTTCAATTTGATTCGCTGCAAATTCAGGAACAGATCGCTGTGAAACCATTAATTGCTGAATAGTTTGGTTCAATGGCTCAGTCCATTGATTGATTTGAGAACCCCCCCAAGAGGAGCTACAGCCATTCAGCAAAAAGCTTCCGCCGACAAAACTAGACCATTGTAGTAATTTACGACGAGATAGCGTTTGTTTTGGTAATATCAGACCCATAATATTCTCACTTTGATCGTGTACAAATAGAATTTACGCAAACAGAATTCATACAAACATTGATTTAACCAATCGTATTCCACCAAATTTTAAGGCTAAAAGTGAATGAACAAATGTAAATCCTAGTACGATCGGAATCGTCAAGAAATGGACCGTTCGTAATACTTGCCAACTACCAAAAAGATTTGCGAGCCAATGCAATTGGGCTGGTTTATACATGACTACACCAGAGACGATCGCAAGTAGTAATATTGGAATGATCACGGTGTACACAATCTTATGTCCAGCGAAAATCTTCCGTTTTTCATTAGCACTAGCTTGGACTGCTTTGAAATCCTTAGACGTCGCAAAGCGATTTTTCCAGCGTTTTGTTATAAAGATATAGAGTCCGTAGATTAGCAAATTGATGGCGTAAATCCACATCGCTGCAAAATGCCAAACCCGCCCATCCGCCAGCCCATCGCCTAACAAAAAAGTGCCTGATAAATGCATTCCCTCTCGCCCACCAAAAACAGGATTTGCATTATAAATTCGTAATCCACTACTCGTCATGATTAGTAGACTCACAATGTTAATCCAATGAAATGCCTTAGCTAGCAAATCTTGTTTAGGGGCTTTAGGTTTTTTGATGGATTCCTTAACTTCTTTCATGGGTGCGTCCTCTCAAATAAAACTAAAACTAGAGTGTTTGTGGTGGGAATAAAGGCGCAAGTAATAATTGAATTTCCACGTCCCAACCCAGCAAAATTGCGATCGCAGTCAAGATAATTAAACCACCTCCAATGCGGCTCAATTGTGAATTAATCTCGCGTAATTTTAAAAATCGCTTTGCGATCGCTTGTCCTCCATAAGCAATTGCCAACATGGGTAAAGCTGCACCAATGCCATAGGCAACCAATAATCCCAAGGATTGAGCTGCATTCTGGTTGACAGAAAGTAACAAAATGCTACTCAACACCGGACCTGCACAAGGTGTCCAAAGCAATCCTAATTGGGTCCCTAAAAGAAATTCACCCCCAAGTCCCACGACTTTCGGTTCCTTAATCCACTGTT
>JANXNM010000029.1 GCA_025354065.1 Synechococcales cyanobacterium 340R_concoct_173_sub
GACCCATCATCGATTACGACAACTTGATATTGATCAAGTATTCCTTGTTGTTCAAGATGTTTTAAGCAATGGACTGTAACCTCACGGCGATTGTGGACAGGAATTAGAATATAAACTGTTTTTTCTTGCATTTAGATTAGTGATTCAAATAGCTGGATATATTTATAAGCTTGATCAGAAAGAGTGATATTGTCCTCTACCTTACGTTGAGATAGAATTATTTAGCTCTAGGTTTATTTTACTGATTTATTTTCTAGCAACTCTTCAAATAAAGACCGATAAGCCTGTGCTTGCCGCACCAATTCATAACGCTCCTCTGCAATCTGCCGCGATCGTCGCCCCAAAGGTTCTGTGGCCGTCAAAACCCAATGTATCCCTTGCGCGAAATCCACCACATCAAACGGACTCGCCAGATAGCCACTATACCCATGACTAATCAAGTCGGGCATTCCCCCAATCCGAAACGCGACACAAGGCACCCCACAGGCGATCGCCTCAATAACAGTATTCGGCAAATTATCTTCTAATGAGGGCGCAACAAAAACATCTGCGCAAGAATAGGCAAGAGATAACGATATGTCATCTTGTAGTGTACCCAAATAATGCACAGGAAAGGGACAGTTCAAGTCTCCATAGGATGCCCCTAGAATGAGAACTTCGGGCTGTTCTTTAAATTCAAAAGTCTCCAGTCTTTGTAATGTTTCTTCCAAAAAATAAATGCCTTTTCGTTTATCTTTCATCGCACTTGATGCACCAAAAAGAATTAGGGTTTTTTTAATGGGCAGTTTTAGTGCTTTCCGAACAAAATTACGATCGTGTGGCTGGTAGGTCTTCAAGTCGATACCATAGGGAATCACCTCCGTCCGCATATTTCCTAGCATAGAACTGCTTCTCGAACAATTGGCTAACCATTGACTAGGTGTAACGATCGTCAAATCTAATTCTTGCAAAATCTTATGTTTCCGATTCCAATTCCACCGGGAAAGATCTGCATTTTTGCGACTACTTAACTGTGGACATTTTCCGCAGTTTTTAAGATAACGATCGCAACCTTCTGTGTAGTGACAACCACCCGTAAAAGCCCACATATCATGCATTGTCCAGACGATCGGACGCTTGAGTTTCCGCAAATTCCCAAGATTAGAAAACCCGCCACCTATCCAGTGAAGATTAACAATATCTGGATTTTGTCGCAGGATAGTATTGGTTTTTTGGCCCGGAAACCAATTAAGTGTGTACATATTTGGACTTCGCTTTCGATATAATGCCAAAGGCAAACGATCAATGTCATGGCTAAGAAAGGTAATGATTTTTTCAGCCTTACTGTGAGGACCAATTACGCTCCGATCGTCACTATTACGATTCTGGACTAGCATTGTTGAATCTACTTCAATCTCTTGTAGACCTTGATGCAGTCGATAGGCCGCCCGCGCCGCGCCCCCAGAAATATCATAGGTACTCAGGAGAGTAGTTTTCATGGTTTAGTAGCTTCCATAAAAAGTGAATCCGGCTTACGAACGTTTCCCTGGCAAAAATCTAGTTCATAGGTGTTGAAGTTTGGAATAGAACTTTCATCAGCTTGACAAATATGAATGTTAATAAATCCAGATTCTATCAAAAGCCGACTGAGCGAATACCGATCGTACATCCAGCGATGAACTTCTCCAGAATTACGAAAGATTCCTTCTCGAAATGCTAATTGAGCCGATCGACCCGCTACTAAAAAAACTAGAGTTTCTGAGATTCTGTAGCGAATTTTCCGAATAAACAAAATTGGCCGTTTTAATTTTTTTAATTTTGATTTCTTTCCCATTATTTTTTGACTTCCTGCACGGCAATTACTCAGCTCAAATCCGATTCTGCTAGAGACGAAATCTTCATTAGAAAGCTGAGACTGATTTAAATATTTTGCCATCTCACCCCCTGAGCGATCGCGTGCAACTTGGTCCAGTAGCTCTAGCATCATCCAATCATAATTAGCCTCTGAAGTTCGATCGCCTTGTCTAACTTGATCTAGACAATGTAGATATTCTCGGACGATCGTTTCTAAATCAGGAACAACAATCCGAATAATCCCTCCTGTCTTCAAGACTCGATAACAATCTTGAATTAAAAATTTTGCTTCATCAAGTCTTGCATGTTCTAAAACATGAGAACTATAACAAGCATCTATAGTTTCCGACCTAGCAGGTAAACCTCGACGGAAATCGAAAGATTTTACGATCGGATTAGTCGGGGATATATCTAAATTAAGCCAGTTAGGATGAGTAGTATTTCCACAGCCAATATTAAATAATTTCATATGTTCTTACCGCTTAAATTTTGATAAATAACCTAAAATTTTCTTAAGGATACGTTGCCTCATTCTACATTGATATACATTTATTTCTGTCAGTCGATCAGCTTCATAGTTCCTCATCATTGTTAATGGATGTTTCAAAGGAAAATGTATTGCATAAGTTGATAGATTGGACAGATGACTTTTTTGCGTCGTATGTGTGGCACCTTGACCAAAACCAATATTACTAATTAGATTTTGACTAGGAATGATATGTAGAGCACTTTGCAAAAAAGAGCAAAAAGTCCATTGGTAGTCCCAAGTATCAATTTCATTCTGAGCAGTTTTATTGAAAACATCTTCCCAATAAGCCAAGATTTGCCAATCCTTTTCTAGTCCTTTTAAATTAATTACATGCCGATCAGACTTCCACAAAGACATCGTGACATCATAATATTTCCATGCTCGACGCCAAGTCGCCCAACCCCAGACGAGAGGATAGAGGGAGTAATAATAACTTGACTGACAGACAGGATGAAATTCTGGATTAAGACTACTACCTGAAATTGAGAACACACGCTTGTCATCCTTATAGCGGTCAAGTAACTCATTACAAAACCTAAAAAAATCGGGAGTTGTTAAACAGTCATCTTCTAGAATTATAGCAGTATCTACTTGTTCAAACACCCAATCCAAGCCACTAGACATCCTAATTTTACAACCTAAGTTGATGTCAGAGTAATCCCTAAAAACTTCACAATCCCAATCAATCTTAGAAACAATTCCTCTCGTTTTTGTACAATTTTGACGATCAGATTCTATTTCCTGTCTCGGGCCATCAGCAACTATAAACAGCATTTTAGGTTGGACATCCCGGATTCTTTCAAATGTTAGACGAGTTATCTCAGGTCGATTAAAAATAAAAAACGCGATCGGATGTTGATTCACTTGAAAATGCTCTCTTTGACTAGGAATCCTGAGATGAATAAATAAGGTCTAACTCTAATTCTTGTTTTTATTTTTAAAAATTTATTATTTAAAGTAAATTTTTGGGATTTACTACTCGACTCCTTTTTCAAAAAGTAAGTACAGTATCGAATTAATTGATCTTAGCAAGTGTCCACGCTAGAAACTTCTGAAGCTCAGTACTTATTAGAGTAGGTTTCATAGAATATTTATTCCTGAATTTTTGCTATAGGCAAAGATATTAACCTGTGCATCTATTCCCTGGTAACTCCTGATTTCACTAAACGGATGTGGTGAACTAACACAAGGTTGTAAATAAAAACGAAACCCTGCCCTAGAAATGATTCCTAATAACTCACTAAGTGTTTGAGGCATTCCCAAAAAAGAATGATACTCAATAAACATACGGTGAACATTACAAAGTAAATCCTCACAATCTCGAATAACTTCTAATTCCGCACCTTCGATATCTAACTTGAGAAAATCTATAGTTTGTGTCAAATAATCTCTAAGTCTAACTGTCGGAACAGTTATTATATTCTGCGATCGATTTACCTGCTGAAGTCTTCCGGCGTCTGCACCTTCAGACATAAATTCTAGCATTGTCTCTTCATTCCAAAGTGCTTTCTGGACTAATGTTATTCCTTCTTTGTGAACAGAATTATTTATGTTTTTAGTTAAGATTGAAAATATCTTTTCATCTGGCTCAAATGAGATTATTTCTGAATTTGGATATAATTTTTTAAAGTAAAGAACACTCAATCCAATATTTGAACCTCCATCTATAATTCTTGGAGTACTATTAGATGTGTTGAATCGATAGATTTCATGCTCAAAAATTTCTTTATACATAAAGATAAAGGATGCTGCATCAACAAGTTCAATAGTTTG
>JANXNM010000033.1 GCA_025354065.1 Synechococcales cyanobacterium 340R_concoct_173_sub
GTCACCGTGACAAGCGGCGGCATCAATAAACTCGCGATTTATGCCCGATTACAAATTCCAGAAGTTTGGTTTTGGGAAGATGGCACGATTGAAGTTTACTGTCTTCGAGAAAATGAACTTTATGAAAAAGTACTACAAAGCGAATTGATTCCTGACATAGACATTGAACTCGTCGCAGAACATTCCCGCATGAACGACCAATATGATGCAATTAAAAGCTTTACTGAAAAAATCCGTAAAAATAAACCTGATTCACCCGCATAATTTGAGAATTACTGACGAAAGTGCTGGAGCCATTGCCCGATCGTCCTTTATCCATTAATCATTAAAAATACAATTAACGAAAAATCAGCCCTATTTGGACAATATTTACCTTGATGGGATTTTAGTAAAACTTCATTACTCTGGATAATTCTCCAAACTCAAGGTCTCGTACTTCAACAACGCCTTCGTTGCCCGTCGAATTAAGGTCTCGCTGCCTTTCACCACCACCAAATATTGCCCCTGATCAATGCGCTGTCGATGGGTCATGGACCGTTTCCCACTCAAAATCACCAACCACCCATCACTTGCCAAAATACTGCCCATCGTTCCACCGATCGCCCCCAACACCCCACCAATGAGAATATTCCCGACATCGCCCGCCCAAGGAAACGTATTTAATCCTGTCACGACATTAAATCCCATTCCTCCCAGAAACCCAAACGGAGCCAACCAAGTTGCGGTCCAACGTAGGCGTTTCCAGGTACTCTCAACTGGATCCGGCAGGCTGTACTCTTCTAACGTCTTGAAGCCCTTTCCCAAAATCACCGTCGTCCGATCGGGAATGTCTTCGCGGCGCAACGAAACCAAGGCTTCCTCGGCCATCATCCGATCGGCAATGGCAGCCACCAGATAATTTGTTGTGTAGTTAACGGTGTAATTCGTGGTCATAGGGAATTCAAAAGTTTCATCCCATCATAAGATGTTCAAGTACGCTACTTTCTATAAAAGGCCGAAATTGAATGCTGCCGCGTGAAGACTTGCTGAAAGGCGTTGAATATCGGGAAACCATGGCCCAAGTAATCGATCGGGCTGAACTCGCCATCAAAACTTGGGAAGTGGTCTGTACAGACTTCATGTCACCGCCAGAATGGGCCGAAGCGCTGCGTGTTTTTTCACGGCTAAATGACGTGCAACTGATCGCCTTTGGTGGCTATCCCCAAGCCGAACGTAAACGCATTGCAATCGCCCGTAGCGAAATCCCATTGGAGGAATCGGGGGTCGAACTAGTGGCGTTAGATATTGCCGGAAACTTCTTGTTTGACTCAGCGACCCATCGAGATTTCTTAGGCGCGCTTCTCGGAACTGGATTAGTCCGCGATAAAGTGGGCGATGTGTTGATTCTGGGTGAACGCGGGGCACAGGCAATCGTCGTCCCTGAGCTAGTCGAATTTTTAGAATTGAATTTTAATCAAGTGCGATCGGTACCCGTCAAAACCCGCCGGATTCCCTTAAATGAGCTTAAAGTTCGTGAACCCAAGAAAAAAGAACTGACCAGCACCGAAGCATCCATGCGACTCGATGCGATCGCCTCGGCTGGATTTGGCATGTCTCGCGGCAAAATGGTCGATATGATTACAAGCGGTGATGTACGAGTCAACTGGCGCGAAATTTCGTCCTCTAGTCATGCTATTAAAAGCGGTGACCTGATTGCAATTCGAGGCAAAGGACGGGTCGAAGTCGGGGAAGTAGTGATTACAAAAAAAGACCGTTATCGGGTTCAAATGACCCGTTTTGTTTAAAAAATGCCACTTAGAATAAGAGAACAAGAACTATAATTCATTTCAGCTTGAGTGCACTCTTGACGCTATATCCTACACCTGGATGGAATGCAA
>JANXNM010000085.1 GCA_025354065.1 Synechococcales cyanobacterium 340R_concoct_173_sub
ATATGGATTATTTACGATCGTTGGGCCGCCAACAAATTGCATTGATTTTGCGGGATGCTGAAATTGCTGAATCTAATGCCCTAACCGAAGCCGAACAAGTCGAAGCGCGATGTGATGAACATGCAAAAGTTTCACTCACCCGAAATCAAACCTTAGTTTTAGAACAAGAAAATGAACTACGACGACTCAAGGCAAAATTAGAACAAGCGGCCAAATGTGAAGAAGAAATCACGATCGCTGCCGCCAAAGAGAAACGAGCCAAAGCCGAACAGGTTTTACAAGCCTTACGAACTGACTTAGAAACATTGCGCCTCCAAGCCGATTTAGTATTGCCCGCCCAAGCCCACCGTACTGCCTCCGAATTCAAAGCCCGAGGCGAAGCGGCCACCATTGAAGAAAACGCTCGCGCCACAGCCATGGCCAACACGTTACTTTCGCAAGTCTGGCAAGAAGCCGGAACCCATGCCTCTGAAGTCTTCGTATTACAGCAACTAGAAATGATCTTGACTGAAGCCGGAAAAATTCCACAACGTTTACAGCTTGGCGATGTGAATGTTATCGACAACGGCGACGGTAATGCATTGTCAAGTTTAGTTCAAGTCTATCCACAAATGATTTCTCAGTATTTGAACGCCGTCGAACAAATCTTAGACATCAAACTTTCCTAATTCACAATTTTACAATTCTTCATTCCTAACACACCATGGATCCCATCACTCTTCTCGCTCTCCTCGGCATTGGCACATTCACCACATCCCTCGTCATCAAAAATCTATATTATATTTGCCAACCTAGCGAAGTCCTGATTCTCGCCGGAACCCGATCGCCCGTCGAAGGCGGAAAAAGTGTTGGTTATCGACTAGTCAAAGGGGGAAGCAGCATTCGGTTGCCTTTACTTGAAGAAGCATTCCGCATGGAATTGACAAACATGATTATTGAACTGCGAGTTTCTAATGCCTATTCAAAAGGTGGAATTCCGCTCACGGTTGAAGGGGTTGCAAATATTAAAATTGCAGGCGAAGAACCAATTATTCATAATGCGATCGAACGTTTGTTGGGTAAAACTCGAAAAGAAATTGAACAACTGGCCAAAGAAACCCTCGAAGGGAATTTGCGTGGGGTTTTAGCGAGCATGACACCGGAACAAGTCAATGAAGACAAGATTGATTTTGCCCGAAATTTGGCTGAAGAAGCTGAACGAGATTTAGAAGTATTGGGATTGGTGTTAGATAATCTCCAAGTCAAAAACATTTCTGATGACGTGTCCTATCTGGATTCCATTGGTCGTAAACAACAAGCTGATTTGTTCCGAGATGCCCGAATTGCAGAAGCAACAACCCGCGCTGAAGCGTCAATTCAGTCCTCGGAGAACGATCGGGCCACCGCATTACGACGAATTGGACGGGATCTCGAAGTAGCTAAAGCGGACTCCGATCGGCGCGTCCGAGATGCCCTAACCAAACGTAGCGCTGTGGTTGCCGAAGTGGAATCTGTCGTTGCGTCCCAAGTCGCCCGCGTTCAAGCAGAAGTCGCGGTGCAGCGTGAACGGATTAAACAAGTCGAACAACAACTCAATGCGGATGTAATTGCCCCGGCAGATGCGGCCTGTCAAAGTGCTATTGCTAATGCTCAAGCTCAAGCGTCTCAAATTGTCGAATCCGGCAAAGCTCAAGCTAACGGGATCCGGTTGCTGTCTGAATCTTGGTCGGCATCAGGACCGAATGCCCGTGAAATCTTTGTTCTGCAAAAACTCGAACCGCTCCTCCAGACCCTTTCCAAGAGTATTCCAACGATCGAGGTCAAGTCTGTCACCGTCATTGATGCGCAAAATGGATCAACCGCGACGCAGTTAGGGAGCTTTTTAGAACAGCTCAAACAAACAACGGGGATTGATGCCGCCACTGCTATTAATCGAATGTTGCCACGAGACTCAGGCAAATCGTAGGGAAATAGTGGGTATTGTTTGAGGTAATATGGCACTGTAGTTTTGTGCATATAAATTAATACTGTGCAAAGCTATAACCCGTTCTTCTACACCGAATTATTTATGTCTCTCGATCGCGCCGAAGTCCATAAAGTTGCAAACCTAGCCCGTCTTGCCCTTACGCCTGAGGAAGAAGAACAGTTCGCCGGACAGCTCAACGGTATTTTGGAATATATTGAGCAACTGAATGAACTCGACGTGAGCAATGTTGAACCCACGACACGGGCGATCGATGTCAGTAATGTCACTCGCGTTGACGAAATGAAAGTCTACGATAACCGTGAAGGCTTAATGAACAGCGCCCCCGATCGGGATGAAAACTTCTTCAAAGTCCCCAAAATAATCGCAGGGGACTAGGCCTAATTAAATAACTGAAGCATCAAACACCCGCATTAAACAGAGCCGCAGGAGCATGATGCAAGGGCGGCTGATAGCCTTGTTCAAACGCATAACGGACCAACTGCGATCGGTTTTCGAGTTGTAACTTGTTGAGAATGTTGCTGAGGTGCGTTTGAACCGTGCGAGGGCTGACAAATAGATGTTGCCCAATTTGTTTATTGGTATGGCCTTGAATCACTTCCCAGAATACCTTTTCTTCAGCGGGCGTTAGGGGCAACGGTGCAGGTAATGAGGCCGCAACAGGTAAGGCGGTCGCTTGTTGTAGAAGTCGAACAATTTCTGCATGGGTTCGCCGACTCCGTTCGAGTTGCGCATCAATTTTGGCCAGGAGTTCGCGGGCTTCAAAGGGCTTAATCAAATAATCATCTGCCCCAATCGAGTGCGCTTGGACACGATCCTCCACCTCCGATCGGCTAGACAAGAAAATAAGGGGTACAAGCTGTCCCGATCGGCTCATCCGAATTTGCCGACAAAATTCAAAGCCGTCCATTTCAGGCATCAATATATCAGAGACAATTAGGTCAGCGGGATCCTCTTGAAATGTCTTTAACGCGGTCACTCCCGAAGTCGCCGTCTGCACTACAAACCCATGCTTGAGTAAATATCGCTCCAAGGCAACCCGTAAAGTCGTGTCATCATCCACAATCAAAATTTTCTTCATAATCCGGCACCCAATCCCCAAAATAAGTCAATCCGTCAATTGTTTGGCTATATCTTCAGTCTTCCCTCAGGAGGATTAGAAATGGAGACCGCGATTGTGTGAAGGCAATATTTCCGAAAGATTACGGAATCTTAAGCAAACCGAAGCTAGTAGAGGAAAGTCAGCCATTATCTGCCATGAGTATTGTGTAAGTAAGCTTTTCTTGATTTATAACGTCTATGTAAAAAGACGGAGGTTTAGTGGAGGCGATTCTGAAAAACAGAATGTTCTAAAGCATGAGCAAATGAAATTGCAAATCAAGTCGCATTAGAAATTGTATAAATAGTGGTGAATTGATATAGACATCATTTAGTCTTTTCTGTTTTTCTATGTAGTCTAAATAACGATTGGCCTTTAGCAGTGTCATCAATTCATTTTGGATTAAAATTTAAACAAATGTAACGAAAATAACATAATTAAGAATTTGTAATAAATTCATGGTCCATGTCGGCCTAAATTGATTATGAAGCGAATTTTGCAAGCGGTAAGTTCATCTGTCGTTTGCACTGAGTCTCTTCGGCTGCACTTTTATGGTCTGCTGAGGCCCGATCGTGAGGCAAACCTCTTAACATAAGCGTCTGGAACCCTAAAACAATGAGCAACTTAGCATTAAAACTTCGCGAAGGCACTAAAAAAGCCCACACGATGGCAGAGAATACTGGATTTATCGCTTGTTTCTTGCGCGGAACCGTAGAAAAACAGTCCTATCGTAAGCTGGTTGCGAATCTGTACTTTGTGTATTCCGCTATGGAAGACGCGATGCATCAGCTCAAGGACCACCCAGTTATGAGCAAAATGTATTTTCCTGAACTCGATCGTAAAGCGTCTCTAGAGAGCGATCTAGAGTTTTATTATGGACCCAACTGGAAGACGGATATTAAGCCTTCCGTTGCGACTCAGGACTATGTTGCCGAGATTAATCGGGTGGCTAAAGAAGATCCCGAGCTAATGATTGCTCATCTTTATACTCGTTACATTGGCGATCTTTCGGGCGGCCAAATCCTGAAAAAAATTGCCGTTAATGCTATGAACCTGAATGAAGGCGAAGGCACAAGTTTCTATGAGTTCGCGCAGATCTCTGATGAAAAAGAATTCAAAGTCATGTATCGCAGCACTTTGGATGGGTTGGACATTTCCGATGAAAAGGGTGATGCGATCGTAGAAGAGGCGAACGATGCATTTGGTCACAACATGAAAATGTTCCAAGAGCTTGAAGGAAACTTGATCAAGGCTATTGGAATTCAGCTCTTTAACCTGATGACTCGTCGGGGTCGTAAGGGCAGTACTGAACTAGAAACTGCATAAGTTTTGAATCCAATGGTTACACTGAATTAATTGTGAGTGTTCTAAGGGGATGATGTTGCGTAAAGCGATCGTCCCTTTTTCATGGATAATTCATGGAGGATTTATTATCGCGTCTCCATGAATACTTCGTCGTCTTCGCAACTCGATCGTCTCTGGCAGCAAATTACGCTCCAAACCTTACCGCTCTCTCAATGGCGCACAGCTAGCTACGTATCGCGTGTTGTTGGGGTGCTTCAAGGCTGGCGATCGGGGAGCGTGTTGTTGCAGTGGGGGGACGGGATTGCGTTGGGTCTATTGGGCATTTTGTTTGTGGCGGCTCCCTACATTTCCACGACGTTGATTAGTGTGCTGTTGGTGGGGTGCATTGGGTTTTGGGTGTTGCTGACCTTGGCGGAGAGTAGAGAAAAAGCAGGCTGGGGACTCACGCCAATCCATTTGACCGTGATGGTTTATTGGGGCATTAGCGCAATTGCTACCGGATTGTCTCCGGTCCGAATGGCCGCACTTGAGGGGTTAAGTAAGCTCACCTTATACCTATTGATTTTTGTGGTGATGGCACGGGTGTTGCGTTTGGAGAAGTGGCGGAATGCATTGATTGCGATTTATTTACATACAGCGCTTTTGGTCAGTTGTTATGGAATTCGTCAATGGATCTTTGGTGCCCCGGCGTTGGCAACTTGGTCGGATCCGGATTCAGAGATGGGAAATTTTACTCGTGCCTATAGTTTTCTCGGCAATCCAAATCTTTTATCGAGTTATTTGATGCCTGCGGTGGCCTATAGTTTGATGGCGATTTTTTCCTGGGTGGGGATGTATCGTAAGGCGTTGGCGGCGGTGATGTTTGCGACTAATTTGGCCTGCGTTGCCTTTACCTATAGTCGGGGTGGTTGGATTGGGTTGGTGTTGATGTTTGGGACGATCGCGCTGCTGTTGGGATATTGGATGAATTTATATCGTAAGAAATGGGTGTTGCCCTCTATTTTGGGTGGATTGATTTCTGTGATTGTGATTGGTGTGGTGTTTGTTCCGCCGATTCGTAATCGAGTGTTGAGTATGTTTATTGGACGCGGTGATAGTAGTAATAATTTCCGTTTGAATGTTTGGCAATCGGTACTTGAAATGATTAAAGCGCGTCCGGTTTTGGGCATTGGTCCTGGAAATGATGCATTTAATAAAGTTTATCCGCTGTATGCTCGGACAAAATTTACGGCATTAAGTGCGTATTCTCTTTTGTTGGAAATTGCGGTAGAAATGGGATTGGTTGGATTAACGTGTTTTCTTTGGATGTTAGTGGTGACATTTACTCAAGGCGGTTTGCAATTGCAGCGCTTGCGAAAGGTGTCAAATTCTCAAGGCTTTTGGTTAATTGGCGCGATCGGGGCAATGGTTGGGTTGTTGGGGCAGGGCGTGGTGGATACGGTTTGGTATCGGCCTCAGGTGAATATTTTGTGGTGGATGGCGGTGGCGATTGTGGCTAGTTTTTATAGTGCTTTGCCGACGGATGTTAGGAAGCCGATCGAGCTTACTGAGAATACGGATTAGTCGTTAGACTAGTTTTAACGTTCTTAATCACCAATGAGACAGCATTAGTTGTACTTTGTACGACGATCGATCGCATTTTAAATATCCTAAAATCAATGTATTTATATTCATGCTCCAAATTGAACGATCGATGACGGAATAGCTATCATCTGAATTAGCAAATTTGTTTTTGGCGGGTTTACTAAAAAAGATTCGATCGGTGTCTAAGCTAGTCCACGGATGAGGATTGTCTGTCCTTCTACCCGTAATTTTTCTACCAATTCCAGAGTTGAAATCAGCTTCTTCGCCCTAAAACTCTGCTTCCAAATTCTCAAAAACCGCCGTTATCTCCATCGCAAATAACCTCATGATTTACGATCGTTCCTCTAATCCACAACAGAATCTTGTCCTGAAGGACGATCGGTATAATGAAAACACCCCATCCCATTTATCGCAACAACATTTAAAGCAATCGCCAATCCTATGACAAATAAAATCCTCCTACCCGATAAAATCTATACATTTCGTAGTTATTTTAAAATGCGATTTTCGATCGTCGATATTTTGCGAGAATTAGGAGCCAGTTTTACAAAAGCTGCTATTGTCCCTCCAAATGCAACTGCAATTGATTCCGATCGGCTACAAAGTCTTACCGATCGTGTAAAAGCTACCGCCGCCCGCGTTAACCTATCCAGTGAAGCTGCCAGACGTGAAGCATTGATTTTTCCAGTACTCTTTGAAGTCGCGGAATTAACAGGCGCACAAATGGAAATTGAATATGCTGTAGATGTCAGCCCGTACCTGCGCGGTGAACTCGACTATTTGCTGAGAACCCATCAAAATGCACTCATTGTTGAAGCCAAAAACGCTGATCTCGTGCATGGCTTTACTCAACTCGCCGCCGAATTCATTGCCCTCGATGGTTGGACAGATTCGACCGAAGCTATTCTCTACGGTGCCGTAACAACAGGTGACATTTGGCAACTAGGGAGTTTCGATCGGACTTCCCGTATCATCACCCAAGACCTTGAACTCTATCGAGTCCCCACAGACCTTCCAATTCTCATGTCAATCTTGGTTGCAATGCTGTAACGTTATACTTAAAAATTGCTTACCACTTTTCTCAAGAGGCTTAAACCGGGATTTCTCAGCATCAAATTCCCCGTAAGTTTCGCGATCGATTATTCGACTTTCAAAGTGCGGCGGTGAAAACTCTAAGCACAGCATGGGAATAAACGCGGTGTCTCTAACCCTTCCAGCTTTCCCGTCTAGGCCAAAATGGCAATCCCTTAAATCCCCGCCTAAGACCTTTTGCTTTTAGGTGAGGATTATTTCTAGTGTGAACAACTGTTAGTTTTTACCAGCGGTTGCTTCTACAACCAAATTCTGCTCAGGAGTCCAAGCAATCTCATCACCCGTACCAAAATGACCATCAAATTTCGTCACCCCAACATCTCCTAGTACTTTGGTTTGGCAGGCAAGCCGACGATCGTGATGCTTAGAATGTGGGGGAATTGCCATTCTTAGTTTCTCAAATTCAGTTGGTTCCGAAACCAAACCTTCAACTTTAATTAGACAACTGCCGCAACTACTATGTCCATAGCAATTAAGGACACTGGCAACGCCATTATAAAGATCAATTTTATTATCAAGTAGAGATTGTCTTAGATTAGCCTCATATTCAACATCAAATGTTTTGCCTTGTGCAGTAACTTTCGGCATGTGAATTCTCCTTCAAAGTATTTCAGATTTTGCAGATGTGGAAATTCAGGCACCCACACCCAATACACTAAGATGGTTTAGAGTAAATTTCTTCTATATTTATGGTGAAAAATATCGTTTACCACGCTTAGTTAGGTCCCATCATTTCTTCCTTTTGACAGAAGAGCGTTGTTGAGAGTAATTCTCGGATCTATTAAAACCATTAATCAACGCATTTGTAAAGACGTTTTCCGAATATGATCCGTATCAATCATCTGAGTTCTACAAAACACTAAAATCTGAAGACACTTCAACATCTTTTTAACTGTTGTTTTGCGCGTTGCCATAGTGTTTCTAATTCAGAAAGTGAATAAGATTCCAAGGGCCGATCAGCAAATTTCTCCATCAATTGTAGACGTTGAATAAACCGATCGTTCGTCCCCTGTAATCCCGTTACCGGATCGAGTCCCGTCCACCGTGCTACTTGAATTAAACTAAATATCAAATCGCCCAATTCACCTTCTTGGTTCTCTTTACTTTCCTCGGCGATCGCCGTCTGTAATTCGCCCAATTCCTCATAAAACTTAGCCCAAACATCTTCGATCGCATCCCATTCAAACCCAACACCAGCCGCCTTTTTTGAGATTTTCATTGCCGCTGTTAATGGGGGCAACGATCGGGCATATTTTTTCAATTTGACACTAAGTTGAGCTTCATCTGGATTTTCCTGAGCCTTAATCGCATCCCAATTAGTACTCACTTCATCTGCATCTGCCACCACTACCTCTGCAAATACGTGGGGATGACGACGAATCAATTTCTCAGTAATATTTTGAGTCACTAACGCTAAATCAAATTGACCATTATCTTTCGCCACTTGAGCTTGCAATACAACTTGCAATAATAAATCGCCTAATTCGTCCGCGATCGCCACTTGATCCTGCGATCGAATCGCATCGACCGTTTCATAAGCTTCTTCAAGAATGTACGATGTCAATGTTTCTTGAGTTTGTGCCAAATCCCAGGGACAGCCACCCTCGGGGTTTCTCAGTTTCGCGACAATCTCAATCAAAGTATTCAATGCATTTAGAATATCGGGATTTGATGCAGGAAAATTGGGCTGAATACTAGGTTTAATGCTCACAGGATGACCCTACAAAGATTTAACGATCGCGGTTCGATCGACGTTTGCGCTGCGATCGTTTCCATGCGGACCCAATACTATCACTGATACTGTGACTCATGGATCCCGTTTCCAAACCAAACCAAACCGCTACCCATAGACTCCAATGGGTTTGCAGATTTTTCCAAAGTGGGACAATCAATCCTGTCATTAAAGAAAATGCCGCTCGATCCCAAGTTGTAACGCCTTGGCAATGCAATGCAAGCGACCCGCCCAAAATCCCAAATCCCGTCGCCGTCCCCCCAATCATCGCCACATATAAAATGCGCCCGATCGTCCCAACCAAAAAACCATGAGAAAAAACCGATCGATGCCGCAACATTTTTCGATACGGCAACCATAGCCAACGCAACCAACCCCAGCGCTTATATTGATGAGAATAAATATCTAAATCTGGCCCAAACATCAATCCTGAAAAAAGATAGGAACCCGCCACTACAATCGCCACCGTCGGATTTCCCGTATAAAACCAAGTGGTCCCAGTCACAACCGGGAGACCCCACAACGTAATGCTATCGTGCGTCCGTCCAGAAGGCATGGGCAATAGAATAAATGTATTAGTACTCTATCAATAAAATCTGCATCAATAAAATCTGCATCAATAAAATGCCACATGATAAATTCTCAATTTACCGATCGTCTTTGTCATCCACTCTGCTATGATAGGTTTCATCGGGCGGTTAACTCAGTGGTAGAGTGTCTGCTTTACACGCAGAAGGTCGCTAGTTCGAATCTTGCATCGCCCATATATCACTATATTTCAATCTTAAAAGATTCTCCAAAGATCCAATTTTTAGGGCTTTAAGTTTTTTATAGATTGGTTTAGCCACTATCCCCGGTGACCTCATGAGGGAGTAATTTAAGTTGTAGGGCGATCGGATGACTCATACAGCGCAACGATTTGCAAGTTTTGAAGAATATCTGAAGGTTGAGCCTTGGGACTTGCCGGAAGGTCGTTGTGAGTATTGGGATGGGGAACTGGTTGAAGTCATGCCGGAATCGCTCTTTAATGATGAACTCGCCAACTCCCTATATTTCCTACTCAGACTGGCAGGCATCTATCACCAGCTTTTACGTCCGCATTCCTGTGAAGTCGAAGTTATCGGCAGACCCAAGACTCGATTTCCAGATTTAACCATCCTGGATGACGTTCATTTGACGTTGATGGGAAAAAATAATCGTGTAACCCGTAGGATGCCACCGCCTAGAGTTTTGGTCGAGGTTATTTCCCCTGGCAATGAGAAATCTGAGAACTACATCAGAGACTACCGGGATAAGCCTGCTCAATATGCTGCGATCGGCGTTCCTGAAATCTGGCTGATTGACCCGTCAAGCGCTTGGGTTCAAGTTGGTATCCTGACCGATGGCACTTACCAGTTCACAACTTTCATGGGCGAAGAACGAATTATCTCACATACATTCCCCGAATTGAAGCTGACGGCGGCGATCGTTTTGGCAGGGTAAAACAAACTTGTAATAACGTTGAGTCGATCGTTTAATCTGTCCCATCTGAGACCAAAACTCTTAATTCAACTCTTTCTTCCACTGCGATCGCTAACACTAAACTCCTCGGCTGCCAAGCGATCGAATTGATCCGTCCTCCACCCGAGATAACAACCGTACCATCCCACCCATCTCCATTCCAATCCCACATTACAACCCCGTCCCCGCTCACCATCGCCAACATCGGACATCCCGTTGCAGGATTTACAACCGACGACCAAGCCACCAATGAGACCTTCTCGGGAAAACCACTCATTCGCCAGGGATCTTCACTCCCAAACTCTGAAGCCACAATTACTGTCCGATCGAAACACCCCGCCGCAAAAAATAGATCTTTCGGTGCCCAAGCGATCGTCCCACAAGCTGAACTTAACTCCCAAACCTCCGGCTCAGCATTCCAATTTTCTACATTCCAGCATTTCATTACCCGATTTCCAGAAGCCATCAACCGATCGCCCTCAGCATTCCAAGTCAATCCTAAGACTGATGACTCTAGCAGTTCTAAATTTGATTCAATAGTTTTCGTCTTAGCATTCCAGATATAAATCATTTTACCGACTCCAAACGCAAGTAACGATCGTCCCGGATGCCATGCCAATTGGTCAATCCAGCCCGAATATATCAACGTCGTAACAAGCTCTCTCCCATCCCAAACGTACAACGCTCCCCTCTGTCCCGCCGCCGCCAAGAAAACACCGTCCGCCGACCATTCCACCACATCGATCGAAAATCCATCAGCCTCTCTTAAACTCTGAGTCCCCCTTATTAAGAGGGATTTAGGGGAATCGAGATTTTCGTTCAAACAGACAATCTCCCCACGAGCCGTCGCTGCCACAAACCCGGATCCATTCGGCATCCAAGCGATCGCAGTCACGTACTCATCCAATTCAAAATTCGATAGTTCAATGCATTCCATCTCTACTTCACCAAACAATTCTGAAACTCACTCTCCAGCATTCTCCGATCGAGATTCCGTCCGATAAATACTAATTCACTTTTGCGTTGTTCCTGCGGCTTCCACAACCGATCGACCTTGCCATCAAAAATCATATGTACACCCTGAAATACATACCGATGATCACTTCGGTCCATATTCAAAATCCCTTTCATTCGGAAAATATCTTGTCCCTTGGTTCGCAGTAATTCGGTAATCCAGTCATGCAGCTTTTCCCCATCAATGGGTGCTGACTCTAAAAGTGCAACGGATGTAATTCCGTCATCATGTTCGTGGGCATGGTCATCCGTGAGAAAACCAGGTTCTACTTCTAAAGTACGATCTAAATCAAATGCACCCACCCCAAGAATTACATCCATTTCAATTTCAGAATCCTGAGTTCGGTAGATTTTTGCAAATGCATTCATCGATCGAATCCGAGTCTCTAATTCATCTAATTCATCAGCCGTCACCAAGTCTGTTTTATTCAACATCACAATATCCGCAAACGCAATTTGTTCGAGGGCCTCATCTGCATCCCAATGTTGAACAATATGTTTCGCATCCACAACTGTCACAACCGCATCTAGCGTCGCCTGCTCTCGTACAGCATCATCCACAAAAAATGTTTGAATTACTGGAGCCGGATCAGCCAGTCCTGTCGTTTCAATAACCAAATGGTCAAACTTATCGCGCCGTCGCATTAAATTACTAATAATCCGAATTAAATCCCCACGCACGGTACAACAAATGCAACCATTATTCATCTCAAAGATTTCTTCATCCGCATCCACCACCAATTGATGGTCAATTCCCACCTCTCCAAATTCATTCACAATTACCGCAACCTTTTTCCCATGTTCATAGGTCAAAATCCGGTTTAGTAGTGTAGTTTTGCCAGAACCTAGATAGCCAGTCAAAACTGTTACAGGGACAGTAGAAAAAGTCATAATGTGGTGTGAAAATGCAAGATTTTGTGTCTATAGCCTAGCGTAAGTGCGGTACGATCGGTGTGAAAGATTAAACAATTTTAGGGTGCCGAGAATTCGTCTGTACATTCCTTTGTTTGTAAGCCTCAACCATCTTTCTGATTGTATCTTCTTGGTTCTCTAAACTTTCCATTAATTGGAATTGAACCATAGCTCGCTGTAAATTATGACTAGGATAATTTGTTTTAAAATACGAATCTCCTGCCAAATGATCCGTCAAAAAACGCAACCCTAACTCAAAGGTAATTAATCGGATTGAGTCATAAATGAAATCATAGTCAAAACTCGTGAGAAGGCCTTTAACTTGCGGTAAATAGCCGTCTAAAATAATCTCGCACAATCCAATATCAAACTGAACCGCTTCCCAGTTTTTCGCCTCTTCGCCCATTCCATTGCAACCCGATCGTAAACAATCGCCAATATCATAGTGAATCAATCCCGGCTTCACCGTATCGAGGTCCACCATACTGATTGCCTTATGCGTCATTGAATCAAACATGACATTATTCACCTTCGGATCGCCATGCATAATTCGGAGCGACAATTTCCCCGATTGCTTCGCATCTTCCAGTATGGTTGCAAATGAAGTCCGATCGCTGACCCACTGCAAACACCGATCGATTTCTGGTGTTTGTCGCAATGTGGAATTCAATAAAACTTGGTGATATTGCTCTAGATATACAGGGGTCAGATGAAAGCCTTCTAAGGTGTCATGCAAATCCGCCGCCGCAATATCGCCGACCAATCCGTGAAATGTTCCGAGTGCAATCCCAACCTCAACAGCATGAACGGGATCTTCAATTCGATCGATCGTTTCTGCTTGATCAATAAAACTTATGGCTCGCCAAAATGCATTGCTCTTATCTACAAAATGATCTGCCCCGGAGTTTGTCAAAATGACCCGAGGTGTCTCCCATCGCCGTTCTAATCGATCGCTGTTAAGTTTTTTAGCTTGAAGTTTGCTGTGAATATGTTCCGTCACAATTTTCATGTTCTCCATCACCCATTGTGGATGACGAAACACTTGAGTATTAATGCGCTGGAGTACAAACCGATCGCCCGCCTGGGTCGTAACTAAAAATGTGTCATTAATATTTCCATTTCCTAAGGTTTTAATTCCTGCTACGGGTCCAGCGTGGGCAAATTGTTGGGCGATCGTAGTCATCGGCATAATCTAGGCGGAAATAATAGGGCAAAGCTTGAATCTAAAGCCTAAACTTAAAGGAGCTTAGATTCTTGACCTGAATTTACCATAATCTCTGACCGTAAAATGAACGGTGCTTGAAGTGCGTTCCGACCATCTCTCCTTGATTTCCCCATAACTCACCATGAATTCAAATCTTCAAGCTACAGAGAAAACTTTTTACCACGACAATGCGATCGATCGCGCATTCATCTGGGTCTTTGCGAAAAAAATGTCTAACGCTGTCGGTCAAAAAACGCATCTTCCTGGCTATGACGGATTTGTAGACTTGTCCCAACGGATCATGCGGGGACGAAATGCTCCCGAGCAGCAAGCTCTTGTGACGGTGGTACTGCGATCGTTGGTCCCATCCGCTGTGCTGTGGCTCATTCGCACATTGATTTCGCCAACTCGGTTAGTTTGTGAACTGAATGCCTGGTTTGCCACGAAGTTATTTACTTGGCTGGTTGGTCCTTGTGAAGTGCGCGAGACTGAAATCACAAATCCAGACGGCACGACCCAACTCCAACGCAGCAATGTCCACATTCTTAAATGTCGATATCTGGAACAAAGCGAATGCGTCGGCATGTGCGTCAACATGTGTAAATTGCCTACCCAGGCCTTTTTCACGGAAGATTTTGGGATTCCTGTCACCTTAACGCCAAACTTTGAGGACTATAGTTGCGATATGGTCTTTGGCCAAATTCCACCTGATCTAACGACTGAGGATGCCTACCAACACCCTTGCCTCAGCGCCTGCGAAACAGCTACTCCCTCAGCTTGCCCGAAAGTCCGTAGCTAAGTCAATCAACTTTATTGAAAGTTGGCGCGCTTCAAAGGTTCTACAGAGGTCACTGAGAAATCTACGGATTCCTTCGATCGGACATCTTCAATAGCTTACTCATATTCTAAGCGTATGCCAGGACGGAGATTTGAACTCCGGACACGTGGATTTTCAAAGTGCTTGCTAAGAACGGCTCTAGGCTTGGGTTTGAGGGATATTAACCCTCACTTCAATCACATAAATCCGTGTCTCACATCTCCCCAAACGCCGATCGATCGAAATCAAATCTTTCCGAACGCTAGAAGTAATCTGCTCATCCTGAATATCAAGTTCCGCGATCGTTTGAGAGAGTTGGTCCTTTTGCCGCTGAAGATGCTTAACATCCCGGTTTAGATCATGGATTTTTAGATTGGTGACACTATGCCACTTAAACAGCCAAACTATCGAGCCCACGACCCCGGTAATCGTTACCCCTAGTATTATTTTGGCCGCTTCCTCTAGCAGATTCATGTTCCCTCAATAGGATTGGCGAATTACAAAGTGGCTCAATCAGGGGAAGACTTTCCAACACAGATACATATTAGTGGGAATGAGTTGGTAGCCATTTCATTGGCAGACAATTCTAATTTAATCGTGTTTGAATCTACAACCATCGACTGAATCGATTGCTTCTCCTTATCATTGTCGTACACTTCAATATCTGGAGTAGAGTCATTCAGCCCGTGATTCACCGTCGCATAGAAGTAACCGTTCTCGGTAAATAAGTAGAAATCGTTTGAAGACAGAGGATTGGAAGTAAACTTCCTGACCATTTCTGTAGAAATAGTTTGAATAGTTCCGACCGCATTCTGTAGACTAGCTGCAACTGTATCAGCCGCCCCTTGAGCGGTATTTGCAGAACTTTGCGCGGCTTGTGCTGCTGCTAAAGTATCTTCAATTGCTTTTTTTTGCGCGCGAATATCTGTAGACATAATTTCCGTAAAAAGTTGGGTGATGGTAGATAAGATTGAGCCGTCTTGATGTACGGATAGGTCTAGCAAATCCCGATCGGTCAGAGTCGGGATGTATTCCCAAATTCTCAGAGAGCCGTTTGGTAGCCACGAAACCGGGCGAAATAAAAGCGTATAGGGCGTTAGATTCGACATCGTGACAAATTGCTGACCAAAGGCGATCACCGTTCCACTCGGGGGCGTAAGCCCCCGATAGATTTGAAACAATGACCCCGCTTTTATCCAATTTAATTTAGCACTGGGGAAACTGGCCTCTACACGTAATAATCGTCCGCTCATTGGTAATCCCATTGATTTCGGACTTCGAGCAGTAAAGCTATTGAACGCTAAACTTCTTTTTAGTTTCCAATGCCTAGCCGAGAAATCGATCGTCATTGACGTAAGTCTCTATTTGGTGTCTTTCGCCACTTTCGCCTTAGACTTCGTATCCTTAGAAGCTTTCCCAATAATCTTAGGAGTACCGCCCTGGAACTTAATCATGTAAGCTTTCTTACCCTTCTGTAAGATTGCAAATGCTTTTGCTAATGAGATACCAGTAGGCAGTGGTATTTGATGCCATACTTTCCCATCAACAGAGGCAAGCATTTTGCGGCTTGAAACCGATCGACTAGGAGCCTGAATAATTTTCCGGGTACCCTTTTTAGACTTCGTGTTTACAACCTTGGCGGCTACTGCCTTAGACTCTGTAAGCCCGAACAACTTAGCCGTTGTTTCAACTACTCTGGAAGTAGCTTTAACGTTAGTCTTCTTTCCTGACTTTTTTCTCGAAACCGTGCCCCATTCAATTGTTACTCTTGGCCCGACTTTCTTACCCTTTGCAGTTGGCATATCTAATTACCTCAAATTTAATAATTAATAATTAGAGATAGTCGATGATCGTGACTTCAAGATGTCCCGAAGCCATGATTGAAGAGGTGTAAGGGAGAGTCGCTGTAACGCTAATTGTCCCCGTTTCGCTGCTTGATTCAACTTGAATGAAATTGGGTTGATCTTCAGCAGGTTGAACGGCCTTTTCTGCCATTGAAAGCTTTTGCGCGATAACAACAAACGCATCCATCGAAGTTGTCACGGTGATATCCCCGCCAGCGGTGAAAGCCGCATAGGTTCCACCAAGATAATCTTTAGCGTTGTAGCTAAGACTTCCTAGAGAATCCAATGAAACTTCTGCGGGTAGGGCGGCGGTAATCGTTGCGATGCCTTCGTCAGAACTAATCGTCACAGAAATATTGGATTTTGCTGCAAGTCCTGGATTAGCGCCGTTACGTGTTTTTTCTGCATTATCCAGTAATAAAGCCGCTTCAAATAGAGCTGCTGGAATAGTAGTAGATTTGATTGAACTGCCAGTAGTAAGAATCGAAGACATAGTGATTTACGTGTTATGGAACAAATATCTATCGAAAATATAACTACAACAAAGCAGATACACAACCTTCATTGCCTTCACCCTTAAGAGTGAAGGGAATAACACTAGGGTCTTAAATCTTTTGCCCAAGTTGGTGTTAGATGTTTTTGACCTGTTGCGTAATACTTTGCGATCGTTGGGATAACGTTGCACTTTTTTAGATCTAGATTTGGATTTTCGACTACACGCGGTTGATATGCCTTTCTATTTTTATCAAGCCTGTATTCAACGGGAATTAATATTTTCAATTTATTTAGAACCCGTTTACATTCCTGAGAACTTCCAGCGTTAACAACAATTTGAGAATTGTCATTCAGTTTTAAAGAACCATTCCAGTTACCCCGGGCATATTTTGGAAGTAGTAATCTTGACTTCTCAGAGCCGCGATAATGTGGAATGGTGAGAGACCAGCGCCCATCCCCTAGCTTTCCAGAATTGAAAACTTCGGCATACACGATCACCAGTTGAGGCCGATCGGTTCCGATGCGAACAGCCCACGATTCAGGAATAGCAGCCGTAGAAATTCCACACATCATCTTCTGAATTCTTGCCTGATTATCAAGCGACATCTTCCAGGCCGCCGCCGATCCAGCCTGAACAGAAATAGAAATCTCTTTTAAGTCCTTATCACAATCGACAAACTTCAAAACCTTGATTGTTTCGGGCTTAGTTTGGTTTCCGGTCCTCTTTGCACATGGATCGGCATCTTTGCACGGATCGGGTTGGGGTTGAGGCTGTGGCTGTGGCTGTGGTTGGGGCTGTGGTTGAGGCTGTGGTTGAGGCGTTACGGGGGGTGAAGACGGGGCGGGTGATTTTTGCGGGGTTTGAGGAGAAACAGGTTTAGGAGTTTGCGGGGGCGCTGTGGGTGACGGATCCTTAGATGGCGGTGTTTTAGGTTGTGCAGGCCGCTCAAATGGTTTGGGTACGTTTTTGGGTTTCGGCGTTTCGGGTGGTGCAGGCCGCTTAAATGGTAAGGGTACGTTTTTGGGTTGTGGTGTTTCGGGTGGTGCAGTAGGTGGTGGTTCCGGCTCGGTTTTTTTGGGTCTATTTGGGTTGCGTGGCCCTGGCTTAGGCACGTTAGCAGGCGGGTTCTCAGGGTCAATTACGGGCTGTGGTGGCTTGATTTCAGGCTCCCTAACAGGCGGTGGCGCTGTGGGTGGGGCGGCGGCGGCGGGTTCAACTCTTATAAGTTCAAATCTTCCGAATTGATTAGCATTCCTGGTGCCTGTGTCCCCCCATGCAGCAATTAGTTTCGTTCCTACGTAATAGCTAGTAGTTCCGCCTGTATCTAGTTCCTGACTGGTAAGGGCTTCGGGAACGATGGCGGTATGTTCCCACGGAACATAGGAGATAGGACAACCTGCACCGACACAATAAGCCCTAATCGTGTACGCCATGAGGGGAGCACCTGGTTTCGCGGGTTGACGCGGCGATACGGGGCTTGGGTAGGGAGCATTAGGCTTAGTAGGTAAAGGCCATTGAGGCAGCCCAGGTAAAGACGGTAAAGGCGGTAAAGGCCAGTCAGGGAACCCAGGGAAATGTCTAGGCAAGGGGGAGACAGGTGCGCTAGGGATAGGTGCGGGTTTTGACGGATCAGGGCGGCCCCAGTTTGGTTTTCCGGCTCTTGCAATTGCATCCTTTTCAGCCTGATTACCGAAAATCCGTCCGGGTGGAGTTAGAACAATCGCACCTCCTACCAGGGCGGCGGCACCAACAGTAGCAGCAGGAATAGCAGCGGCACCGGGAATAGCAGCGGCGGCGGGAACGATCGGCGGCGGCTGAATTGGGGAGACAGGCATCGGTCCCATGGGTCTAAATGGAATCACATTCGATGGGGTCCCCATCGGCATAGGGCCGGGACGAAGGGGGACAACATTACTGGGCCGAATCGGGGTAGGTACAGCAGACATAATAAAAACCCGGCGTAGGCCGGGGATTGAGGGAACTAATTTCTGTGGTTAGAGGCGGATGGCAGTAGTATCGAAAGTTTGTGTCTTGAAAGTATCTTCAGGAACTGGCTGCCAGGTAGCGTTCCAATTGGCCGTAGGAAAGAAGTAATAGGTTCCGTCTGCAACTTTGACGTATAAGTTTGAATCCCCGCCGATCCATCCGTGTCGCATGTTAGCCCCGGTAGAGACTTTTGTCCAAACAGAACCGTTCAGATATTCCATGATGCCATTCTCGGGACTAAACCGAACCCGATCGGTTTTACCTGGAATAATCACGCCGACGGAACCAACTCTAGACATTCCAGGCGCGATCGAACCCACACAATCCCAAACTGCTTTAGAGCCTGAATAGGAAGCGGCGGAGATCGGCATCAGTATCCGGTAAATATGCCTAAACCCACCATCTACAGTTCGCACAGGCTGAACTGAAATCACTTCAGAGGGATAATAGCCCTGAGATTCAGTAACTTGAAGGGGAAAAGGAGCATTGGATAGGCTAGGATTCTCAAGCTCTTTAATGATTTCTGACAGGCTCCAAGCAATATTCTGCTCATGTGTCAGGACAGAACTAGGCTTTGTTCCAAGTAGCATGTAAGACTCCGTAAGTACAAGTAAACTATATATTACATGCCCATCCATTGACCGTAAAACGCCCATCCTCGAACGAATTGCCACAGGAAACAGTCAAAACCTCGTGATAAATTCCAGAAGGAAAGATAATGATCGAATTGCTACAAGGAGGGATTTTAATGTTGCCGTCTGGCAATTCTAGAAGCAGATCCCCGCCACTTCCACAAAACCCAAAATAAAGGACGTAAGACAAAACTCGCCTATTAGTTTCAGGTCCGCCATTGTCATTATGGCGTTTGAAATAACCTTCATTAGGGGTTCTAGTCAAATGACATTCTCTATAGCCCAAATCACCTGAACCTAGGGCGATTGAGGCTATTTTGATATGAGCTTCAATCACTGAATTGATGTCGTCTGGAAGATTGGGGGAGTAAATCACCTCAGCAACCCTAAAATCGGCAAGAGCAGGAATAACCTGCGCCTTCTGAAATTTAGAATGATTTTCAGAAATATAAGCTTTCAGTTTTGCAAGTTGACACCTTGTTAGGGGATTTTGAACTCTGTAATAGCTCATTTAGTTGAGTCCCAATTCGATCGGCCTTGAGCTAAATTCATCACCATGCAAACTGAATACTTATGTCCTGGTTTAAGCTCCCAGTACGCTTGTATCGGGGCAATATCGCCACCTGGATAAGCCCAATTCACAAAATTCTTACCAGGCGTGACAACGATCGTTTCTGTCATCCCACGGTCATAGACATCGGGCGGAATTTCGCTATTGCTTGAGTAAATCTTGCAGGTGTCACAGGGCTTAAGGCGGAATTTCGCATCAATTCCATCTTTAGCCTGAATCTGAAAGACCATCGGATGAGGAATCGAATTCACTATTTTTAGTGTTGTTGAGCCGTCAGGGGTAAGCCCTAGATCATTCACAGGGGGGGGAGTGGATGTTTGGGACTGAGTAAGACCAAAGCCCTTAACTCTGCTAGGCGATCGGCTACCTAACACAGATAGAAAGATGATGGCTACGACGATGGCGACCATGGTGTAATCTTTGCCTTTATTTCTGCCCTTATTTCGGTTTCTCATGATTTCAAGGATTGAGTTATCTATTAAATATTCTGCCCGAAACTAACCAGAACTTCTGTCTAAGAACGCAGAAGTCCCAACGAAGGAATAGGCTTTGTGACGATCGCCCCGGCTTATTGCGAGTGATGACGAGCGGGTTTGAACTATCGCTTTTTGGTGATGTAGGCCAAATTTAGGCCAGTGGGTCATTCTCAATAAACAAAACCCCGATCGAGCTAAAGACGATCGGGGTTTTTATAGGTATGGGTGACTCTGTGGGATTATTGCGCCCCAGCATCACCGATCGATCGATTGACCAAAATCTCAAGCATGGCCTTCATATCAGATTGGATGTCTTCCAGCTTTGCCATGCGGCTTGAGTGT
>JANXNM010000140.1 GCA_025354065.1 Synechococcales cyanobacterium 340R_concoct_173_sub
ATGACATCTAGAGGATTTAGTGGATGTTCACAGATGAAGTCTTTAGTCATTGTTGTAAAATCGTTCAATTCCTCAACAGTGACTTCTGCCTTACTCATCCATTTCCCTAATCGAATCCATTTAGGAAGTACGATCGGTTGATTAGAAATCACAAAACATTCAAACAGACTTTCCGCTGCGATTTCCTTAGCTCGCCCAAAACTCGGAATATTTTTCTGAGTCTTCTCCATTTTAACGTGATAGTTATTGTTAGCGTACTTCCAGGTATGAAGCACAGCCGCATGTCTAATCGCTTTTGCTGGAGTGACATAGATTCCTTGTTGATTCAACAGTGTTAGATGTTGTTCATACTTCGGAATCTGTTCTGGACAAAAGTAACGATACTCATGCTCTTCTGACACGCGAGTGGAATAACGATCGCTATCCACCAGCCCCAATGCATAGCACAACGCATAGTTATGCAAAATAGGTTCAGTCTCATACAACCGACCGATCTCACGGGTTGCATAGTAAAGACTGTCATGAAGTTCGATCGTGCAACGATAGATATGGGTCATTAGAATTTCCCTTTATTTAGCCGCGCTAGCCGCAGGTTTCTTGGCTTTCTCAATATGAGCTTTAAAGTAAGCCTTAGCTTCTTTATCAGCCTGCTGAAGAACAGATTTTAAGGAAATCTCATTGCCAAGTAGCGTTTTCACTTCAGATAAAATGGGCTGAAAATCAGTTCCGAGAAAATCAGTATGTACAATAAACTCATCTTTCATCAAAGCCTGAATTGTAGTAGTAGCCGCTGTAAGTACATCCGTCTCATTAAGCGGATCTGCTGCCTGGAACTGACCCCTCGCATTCATTTGATCATAAATTGCCTGCGTCCAGCGTAAATTACTTACAATTTCGCCATCGGAAAACACAATACCAACTAATTCATTCCGAACTCTCCCCGTGCGAGTTGTCTGGGCACCATAGTGACGAGTTCTGAGAATATTGTTAAATACATACAGAAAATTAGCTTCTGTTGGATCTTTCAAAGTGACAATGCTAGGAAAAAAAACTTGAGGTTTGATATGGTCCTGCTGATTAATTCGGCTAGTAACAGTACCCTTTTCGCTCATTGTACCGTTTTCAAAAGGAGCATTTAGCGTAAAAGTCTCATGAGTTGCATCAAAAGCAGTAATTGAGAATGCAGTATCTACAATAACCTTAGATTTTTCAGAACCTGAATCTCCGATCGCAAATCCATAGATAATACAATCAGGATTATTCAT
>JANXNM010000149.1 GCA_025354065.1 Synechococcales cyanobacterium 340R_concoct_173_sub
GCGATTCCCAAAGGTCTCCGTGAACACGTTTATTCCACCATTTTTTATTATACCAATTCCAGCTTTTGCATACTTAGGCATTTGGTTTGTCCAACAGGCGCTTTCCAGCATCGCGCAACCCATGGGCGGCAAAGGGGGTGTGGCGTATTGGGCGCATAGTGGTGGGTTTGTGTTTGGGGCGGTGCTGGGCGTGATGTTTGGGATATTGAAACGGGACGAACTAGAGCCTAAAGCTTAGAACCTGATGCTTAGGAAGCATGAGAACAAGTTAACAGTCTGTTACGATTTTGGGCTTTGGGCGGCTAAAGGCTTGATTTTCGGACTCCTCGCCTCGGATAATGTGAAGTAATACTTGCTGTTTTGGGAGGAGCGCGTCAGGTTGTGACCGATCGCACTTTCTTCCAAGTTTCATACTTTTAGGAGTCTTTCATGGGCGCGCTAGTCAACATTTTTAAAAATTTGTTTGGTGGAATCTTGGGCTTCATCGGCGGATTAATCGGGGGGAAGAAGAAGGCGATCGAGGGAGCGACGGTAGAAGGGAAAGTTGAGGCGGAGAAATCTATTAAAGCTCCAAAAGCTAAAAAGCCGAAAAAGGGTAAGGATGGCTTTTATGCAGTGGCAGACGAGTCCATGATGGAGAAGTTACCTGCGGCCAATGCGATCGTTTCGACGACTGATGCTGTGATAACTGATGTTAAGGGTAAGAAGGTCAAGGCTGTTCCGGCTAAGGCTGTAGCTAAGGTTGCGGCACCGATGAGTTCTGAGGATCTGATTATTGCAGCGCTAAAGCTGAATCAGGCTCCTGGTGCGGTAAGTGCTGAAGTCCAGGCTCCGGCTCCAACGGCTGGGTTTGCGACGCAGTATCTAGTGCCAACTCTAACGAGTGGCCGTCGCAGTCCCGGTCCTAGTTTGAAGGGCTTTAAGGCGATGGCAAAGGAAATCCGAGGATAGTTCTTTAGAATTTTGAATAAAAGAGAGACGGTTGCTGAAGGGCGATCGTCTTTTTTGTTGAGAGTGAGACATTTTGTCAGGGTGGCTTCTGCGATACACTAGTAAGCCCGTGTTAATGAGTGGATTTTGTATGAGCGCAGTAACTGAACTTAAAACCCAGATTCAAAAAGCTCTAGTTGCTGCCTTTGGCGAAGAATTTGCTCAAACCGATCCCGCGATCGCACCCACCAATAATCCAAAATATGGCGATTATCAAGTCAATGTTGCGATGTCGCTGGCGAAAAAACTAGGTAAAGCGCCGCGTCAAATTGCTCAAGAATTAATGGAAAACTTGGAGTTGAGCGATCGGTTTGAAGCTCCAGAAGTCGCTGGTGCCGGGTTTATTAATTTGCGTTACACCCTAGCTTATCTGGCTGAACGCTTACAATTTATGAGCAAAAGCGATCGGACAAACGATCGGCTGGGGATTTCCAAAGTTGATCAGCCACAAAAAATAATTGTTGATTTTTCTAGTCCGAATATTGCAAAAGAAATGCATGTCGGACATTTGCGATCGACTATTATCGGCGACTGTATTGCTCGGGTTTTGGAATTTCAAGGTCACGATGTGTTGCGGCTGAATCATGTGGGCGATTGGGGCACACAGTTTGGCATGTTG
>JANXNM010000166.1 GCA_025354065.1 Synechococcales cyanobacterium 340R_concoct_173_sub
CTTCCTTCACACGGAAGGGGTCACAAGTTCGAATCTTGTATCGTCCATTCTTTAAAATCTGTTCCTAGAGCAGATTTTGTTGTATCTAGGGATCGCCTCAGGGAATCTCCTAGCCGTGTCATTTGTGACATAAGCCAATCCCTTATACAGCAACACTTTTAGACCCTTAGTGCTCTTAGAACCCCTAGTACCCAGTTTTTAGGACCTAACTATTTTCTTGATATGATAAGGGCGTGAGCAACCCGTAAGAGAGGCGATCGGATCCATGACAGTCGCAACTGACCGACGAATGACGCTACAGGAATTCTTGACCTATGATGACGGCACGGATAGACGGTATGAACTTGTGGATGGGGTTTTAGTACCGATGGGAACCGAAGCATCCGTTAATATCTCCATCACATTCTTTTTAGTTCAGGCTTTCTTACAGATTTTTGGGTACCACCGATTAGGAAACAAAATTCATCTTGAAGTTCGGAGCCGATACGCTACTGTCCGCGACCCTGATTTAGTCATTCATTCGGAAGATTCAGCGGCGGCTCTTGCAGGACGATCGGAAGCTTGCCTTACCCTTAACGATCCAAATCCCCTAATTGCCATTGAAATCGTTTCACCGGGCACTGAGTCCAAGCCGAATTACCAACGGGATTATGTTCAGAAGCCGATCGAGTATGCCGATCGAGGAATTGGTGAAATGTGGCAGATTGACCCCAAACGGGAATGGGTTAAGGTCGGTACCCTGACTGATGGAGAGTACCAGTTCAAGACATTCCGGGATGATGATGCGATCGTCTCTCTCACCTTCCCCAAATTGGCACTAACAGCGGCGCAAATATTGGGGGCATGATGATTGGTCTGATTTTGGTATACCAGTTCTAGCAACCGTGAAAATCCTTGAGATATAAGGCTTTCAATTGTATTCGTATTCCTTCGGTACTAAACGTAATGGGAGTTATGTAATGGGAATTTTATGCCCTGGCCATCCACCTCGCAGCCAATTTGACAACTAGACCACACTCGATCGCTGAATCTAAATTTCCCCTCTAGCTTAGAGATAAGACCCCTCACAGAGATTTCAGGATATAACGATCGATGTTCAACAAAATTCGCAATCTGATTCGTCGATTCTTTCGCAAATCTAGTACCCTCAATCGGCAATCCCTGAATGTGCCGAGTTTGATTGTGATTGTACTCGTGGACATTTTCATCCTCGCGAACGTCTTCTTTGGTCTAAATGATATTAGTAACTGGCATCTCAGCCCCGCCCAAGCTTATCCCTGCTACAGCCAATGGCAGACCTACCGGGAATCCCCAGAGGCAGGCAAAGATTACGCTATGGTGAGTCAATCGATCGTTCCCTCTGATTCCATTTCGGATTATGGGACAGATTTAAACAAAATAGAGGTACCGATCGCAGGCAATTCACCGAATTCCGATAGTATTCGCGACAGGTATCAACGCAATCAAATCAATCATCTCGGGCAAGTCTCAGCCCAATGTATTGAGTATGCGGGTTTACAAGATGCTCTACGGACACCCGAAAACCGGAAAACTGTGGGATCGATCGACAGCAAACTCGAAAAAATTAGCCAACTCGAACAGACCAACCGCAACATTCGTGCCCAATACGATTCCACCCTACTCGAAAAAGTTGCAGGCCAACCTCGCAGTCAATCGATCAACACCCTCAGCGCTGAACAGGCCAAACAAAAAACCGATAGCAATAGCACCGCAATTAGCCAACTTAAACAGGACATTACTGAACTCAAACAAACCCTACTCGCCCAACCTGTCGTCCAAACGCTACTAGTTTATCTAAAAAATTCCGCCACATTTGATACGATCGCAGCTCAATATCGTCATGCCTCCTTCTGGTACCCAAGCATTCAATTGGGTTTCCAAACCTTATTTCTGTTGCCATTAATCCTGATTTCCTATGCCATTCATCGGTTTGCTTTACGCAAGAACTATGGATTGGTTGCGCTGATCACTTGGCATTTGTTGATTATTGCGACAATTCCAGCATTGCTAAAAGTGTTTGAATTTTTACAAGTTGGCGTGTTGTTCCAGTGGATTGCTACGGTGATCGGTAAGATCTTCGGCAACCTGTTATTTTTGGTTTCCTACAGTCAGATTGTGCTGATTCCCTTGGTTGGATTTGGTTTAATTAAGCTGATCCAACGCCTGAGTAAACGTGGTGCCAATGCCCAAACTCAAGCAGCCAATCGGATCGCCCAATCCCGCTGTCTACGCTGTGCCAAAAAAATCGGCCCCCACGATGCCCACTGCGCCCACTGTGGCTATCAGCAATATGCGGAATGTCCTAGTTGTCATGCTATGACCCATCGGCAGATGCCCCACTGTACCCATTGTGGATCATTAACGCAGTTTGATCCGGAATTGCGCGATTCGGAATTGTAATTTAAGTCGCTATAGTTCTTTGTCAGAGCGGACGATGGGTCATAAACTTGGTAATAACTTTATGCAGCAGCTTTTGTATAAACATCATCTAGCAAAGCAAATAATTCATCTACTTGAGAAGAGGTGAATAAACTGTCGATTCCTTGAGCAGCGAAGTCGGTAAACGGAGATTCATAGAGACGGGCTGCTTCGATCGCACCATGTTCGGTGAGATAGTCAATGATCATGTTGATAAACTCGATTTGGTTAGCATTCAGAGTTCTATCTGCAAGAAATTTGCCAAATTCTTGTTTAGCTACTTCACGATTTAGTCCGATTAGCGATCGCACAAATAAGCCTAGTCCATGAGATTCTTGTTTGGCACGGTTAATGTCTTCTTC
>JANXNM010000177.1 GCA_025354065.1 Synechococcales cyanobacterium 340R_concoct_173_sub
TTTTCGTTCAAGACGTTCTTTGTGTGATGTTGGTTATTTTTGCCGTGAATGCGCCGCAACAAGGGGGAATTATTGCACTGCTGCTATTGTGGTTAGCGATTCGGAGTGCAAGTGAATGGCAAAATTGGAGCCGATCGTCCATTCGATCGAACCTGGGTCAAGATTGAAATCTACGTCATTTGATTTGGATTCGGATTGTCTTTAGGAGTTGTACTAGCCTAGGTTTACCGTTTTCGTTCTGCTAATTTCAACAGAATTTCTTCATGGTAAGCCTGAGTAATTGGATATAAATAAGCTAGAATCACACCCAAGATTAAAAACGCTGTTGGCAATGGACCCATGGACCACCGAATGGCTTCGATCGCAGCAGCGGGCTGTACGGTCAAGGCTCCGTCATAGCCAGCTTTTTCTAAGGCCTGACCGACGGCAAACAATCCGGCAGCCAACCCGATTTTTTGTAATAACACCATAAAGGCATAGAAAAAACCTTCCCGTCGTTTCCCCGTATTCAATTCATCCAAATCAATCACATCCGGCAACATTGACCACGGAATCAAATAGGCCGTCGAAACACCCAGACCCGCCAAGGAACCGAGGAAATACATCAAGGTCACCTGATCCGGCTTCAGCATGAATAATCCAATTTGCGCCACTAACCAAATTGCCATTCCCGCAAAGTACGCATTTTTTTTACCATAACGCCCGCTAAACCAACTCCAAAACGAAAGCGCAATCAGTGCGGTTCCCTGAACTGCTAACACCAAGTTATTTGCAACATCAGACGAAAGCAACATGTAATCCCTAACAAAGAATAGAATTACAGAGGCCATAATTTGAAGGGCAAGCCAAGAGCAAAGATAAATACCAATGACATATAGAAATGGGCGATTGGTGAAGGCAAGTCTGAATTGCTGTGCGATCGGCAATTCTTCTTCTTCATTAATTAAATTGTGATCTTGATGGCTGAACGTTCGTTTTTTAGTTCCAAACACACACCAAATTATCGATGCAACAGATAAGACACTGACAATTACACTCGTGGCTAGATAATTAATTTGATTTGTTTCGCCAACCCATCCCGTGACAAATTTCATCAAAAGGATGGAGACTAAACTGCCCCCTATTGAAAACGTAAACCGAAACCCATTCAAACTCGTGCGCTCATTATAATCCTGGGTCATATCTGGAGTAAGTGCCGTATAGGGCAAATTCACAGCGGTATAGGCAGTATTAAACAGAACGCCCATCACGACATAAAACCAAAATAGACCCATCACATCTAGATCTGGCTTTATCCATTGCAACACAAAGGTAATCCCAAAGGGAATTGCTCCCCCTAACATCCAAGGATACCGCCGTCCCCACTTCTCGGATCGGGTCCGATCGCTCAACACCCCCACGATCGGATCATTGACTGCATCCCATATCTTCCCGATCATCAATACGCTACCAGCCAGCCCTGCGGGTATTCCTATTTTGGTGAAGAAGTAGAGTTGAAAAAAAACCAATAGATTGGCGGTCATTGCAGGGCCAAGATCACCTGCGCCATAGGCCAGTTTCTCAGCAAGGGTTAATTTTGTCGGAAGCGGGGATGTCATGGCGCAAGTCAGCAATCTGCCTCGAAATCTGCTTTAACAGGATACTTCAGCTTGAGCAATTCCCGCAGACTTCAAGAGCGTTGTATCATTTTGGTAACACAAGAGATGGGTGAGGGTAGAGCGCAAAATGGAAGATAAAAATTCAAAAGATTCACAAGATTTATACGTATCCTGGGACGAGTATCATCATAAAATCGAGCAACTAGCGCTAAAAATCTATCAATCTGGCTGGAAGTTCAACCAAATTGTATGTCTGGCAAAAGGTGGATTGCGGGTAGGCGATGTGTTAGCTCGGCTTTATGATGTGCCCCTGGCGATACTCTCCACGGCTTCTTATCGCGGCGGTGGTGACGATCGGGATGACAAACGATCGGTTAAAGATCATTGGGGCACGCTTGTGTTTTCGGACGATTTGACGAAAACAACGCAGCATTTAGGCAGTCATATATTATTAGTGGATGACTTAGTGGATTCTGGGATTACGTTGCAAAAGACAATTCCTTGGCTCGATCGGAAATATGGATTTTATATTGAAGAAGTTCGTAGTGCTGTGCTGTGGTACAAATCCTGTTCGATTATCAAACCTGACTACTATGTTGACTACTTGGATCATAATCCATGGATTCATCAGCCCTTTGAGAAATATGAAACGATGAAACCGGGCGATTTAAGTTTACTAAAAAACTCGAAAAAAGCTGAAGGAATAGAGGTTCGTCATGATGTATAGCCGGGGAGATGTTGTATTGTCTCTATTTCCAAATTCAGATATGACGAGTTATAAAAAATGTCCAGTTTTAATTGTTCAATCCGATGATGTTGAGCGGGGCGGCGATCAAAAATTAGTGGCTTTAATTACATCAAATCTAAAACGAACAGGCGTGACGAGGGTGCCGATCGACTCTGAGAGTGATTTAGGTCGAGCCATGGGATTGATGATGGATTCGGTAGTGATGACGGATAACCTGGCGACGATTAAGGAAAAT
>JANXNM010000183.1 GCA_025354065.1 Synechococcales cyanobacterium 340R_concoct_173_sub
GCGTTGCGATAGGCGGACCTGGAAATGTTGGCCCGTTGCATGATGTCGTCGGCGCTCAGTTGCATTCGGAGTCGCAGCGCTTTTTGTAGAACGAAGAAAACACGATAGGAAGTGCCGTCAAGTTTGCTTTCAATCAACGTATCAAGGGTGTCGTAATCGACCACAATGCCGTTTCTAGGAACTGGGTTGCCATGCCAGTGAGTCGCTTCTTGGATCCAGGCTGTAATCCCCAATGAAGCAAACTTCTGTAGAGCAAACATTGCCTCTGGAGTTTTGTGTCTGGAATGAAAAGCATAGTGTTGAATCACTGCTGCACAAGCTTCCGCACGGACAATCGACAGATGACGAATTTTACTTTTTTCTAACGTGTTTAGCCCTTTTGCTTGTAGCCAAATCTTCCCGTCCAGCAAGCGATACAAGTCATTTTGGTCGAGTTTGCTTGTTGTCAAATTACTTATGGATTTCAGGAAAGAATTGATTCCTTGTTGACTAACACCGCAAAGACGCGCCAGTCCAATTTCAGACATTCCTGATTCTCCGGTGGCATCGATCGTGAAAAATTCCACGCCGTCGCGTTCCACTCGTGTGATATTCATTTTTAGCCTCTGCCTTGTAATGAAGGTTTGGTGGTTAGCCGATCGTTCTTGTTTCCGCAGGAGCGATCGGTGTTCGACTCATTAGAGCGCAGAGTGATTGGAATTTCAAGCGTAAAGCAAAGGCCCTCAAAAATCTTCAGAACTAATCAAGTCCTGTGAAGTATGACGAATGTGATAAATCCGTACAACGTCTCCTTCGATCGTATACAAGATTCGATAGTTCTTCTGATACACAAGACATCGAACCTCTTGCCCAATCAAAGTCGTTTCGGGGGCAATTGGACAGCGCATCGGCATAGTTTCCAGAGAATCGACTACCAAAAACAATCCCTCAAACCACTTCACCGCAATTTCTGGCGAATAGCCTGCAATAAATTCGTAATAATTCCTGGCATCCTGAAGCGCACCCGGCAAAATCCTAACTCGGTAAACCAAGATCGCCTCTCAGATTTTCCAAAGCGTCTTTTGCGTCTTCATCAATGCCATCGATCGCGAATTGCCTAACCCGCTGTTGAATCGTGGTCGCCGACCGTTCAATCTCTAGAGCATCCAACAACACTTGATAGGACTCCGCATCCTGAATCACAACAGAAGCTTTTCCATTCACCGTAAGAACGATCGGCTTCTGACTATCCTTCAACTGTGAAATAAAATCCTTCGCATTCCGCTGAAAATCTGACAGCGGGTAAATATTTCGGGTGTCGAGCATAGAAAATACTAAAACATGAAATTTACATTAAATATCATGTTATCTCAATTCAGAAATTTATTCGTGAGTAGATTTTAAGCAGCGCCGATCGATCGCCTCACAGATTTTCCAAAGCGTCTTTTGCGTCTTCATCAATGCCATCGATCGCGAATTGCTTAACCCGCTATTGAATCGTGGCTGCCGATCGTCCACAACCCACACAATCTGAACCTGAGTCATCCCAAATCGTCCACTACAATTAAGACATCTTTATCAACACCGAATTAAGAGTCTTTTATGTTCAGCCTTCAGAACATCCACTC
>JANXNM010000201.1 GCA_025354065.1 Synechococcales cyanobacterium 340R_concoct_173_sub
TGTGCCACCGAAACAGCCAAATCAACCCGCTTACAAGCCCCGTTATCGTTACCCCTAAGAGTATTTTGGCTGTTTCTTCCAAGAGATTCATTTTCCCTCAATAGGATTAGAGGATTTAGAGAGCGACACGATCGGGGAAGCCAATGCGGCTATCAAACACGGCTTGAGTAGTTTCTGTGGCAGGCAATTCAGGGGTTGCACCGTTGAAAGTGTAGTAAGTTCCATTGGCCAACTTAACCCAAACTGTACCGGGAATCGTCAACATAAACGCTTCAGATACAGTCAAGAACACCATAGGAACATCTACGGTAGTTCCATTCAAAGAGTAATCAAGAGTGCCGTTTAATAGGCGATACCATGCTCCTGCGGGTTGAATTTGTTTAAACAAATTCGCATTAGGAATGGTTGAACCGGGTTTACCTAGAACAGTCACATATAACGGCCATGCGTTACTGGTCATGTCTTCGGGTGCTAATTCAAGTTTCACGGAATTTTCATCGATTCCCGTATCTTGAATTAATTGCCGCTCTCTTTGCGCGTCGACAACATTTACTTCCGGGGCTTCATCATTAAGGTTGTGAGTCAAAACATACTCATAATATCCACTAGCCGCATTCAAGGTAAATGCACTAGCTGCAATAGAAGCCGGGCCGAATTTTTGAACCATCAACCCCGCGATTTGATTCATGTTAGTGATAGCGTCTTGAATGCCACTACTGTTCACACTGGATAAGCTTTGAGCATTGTCTGCGGCCAATTGTGCGTTGCTAGCGGCCAATTGTGCCGCCTGAGTAGCGGCTAAATTGTCAGCGATCGCCTGTTTTGTAGCCCGAATATCTGTAGACATGGTTTCTAATTCCTGTAAAAAAGATTGAGAAGTTTGAGGGTTGTAGACGCTCATGAGCGTTGTCTAGCTAAAGGGTGTGTTGGCGTATTCGACGACGGTGACGGATGTACTATCGCCGCTCGCTACCATCCAAACTGGTCCGATGTATGCCCCGTCCAAGACCCATTGACCACCGGGTAACAGCATTTCTACCGCGCCGGAGGGGGTAAGGTTTCCGTCAAAGCCGACATAAATCGTCTTGTCAGACCCGTTGAACAGCGTCGCGCCGGACCGATCGTTACGCTGCCCAAAGACCTGGACGGGGGTGCTGCTGGGAATATAGGCGATCGTTCGTGCATACCGACCTTTTTCGGTGGTGGCCTTCAGAATGGCAGTGACTAGCTCAAAGCTTTCAGGGGTCAAACTGGATTCGAGTCCAGATAATCCTAGTGAGCTGAGGAGGTTTGTTTGTTCTGGGGTCGGTGCATTGGCGATCGCCTGTCCATCTGCACCCGCCTTGTCTTTGGAATAAATCTCTATCTCCCATCGCGTAACCCAGTGTTTTGGCGAAAACTGGACTTGATAGGGATAGGCGGGAATATCCAGCGTAATCTCAGTCTTTTTATCAAAAACGAGATATTGCGGTTTTCCAGCGACGGCCCCGATATCGGTTTGACTGATCGCCTGGATGAGTCCAGCCCTGATCCAATCCTTGCGGGGAAGAACCAAATTGCGGACATTTGC
>JANXNM010000224.1 GCA_025354065.1 Synechococcales cyanobacterium 340R_concoct_173_sub
TTTTCTAATGCTGCTTTCAACCCATTAAATGACAGATCATTTGTTGAGACATAGCAATCTGCTTTGCCCAGAAACACCCGCACTCCCGCCCCAGTGGACAGCTTCGGCGCAATGCTACTAATAACGTCGTCTTCCGCCATGCAACTAATGTAGTTGACCCGCTCTAAGAAAAACTCAATAAAATCGGCCCCCGCTGCACGACCTAAGCCCAAAAGTGTAGAAAGTGGCGCTTCCCAACTCTCATCAAAACATCGCGGAGTGGCGCTGTAGGTCAGGTTGGGGATTTCGCGGGTAATCAAAAGAGGAGTTGCTAGCATGGAGTGCGCGTTGGGGTTGTGATGTGGTTGCGGTCGTAAGTTTTTGCTTGTAAGCCATCGTATTGTAACAAAAGGTCAAGCCTTGTGAGTACGGTTCCGCCTAAGGACGATCGGCGGTTATCTCACCCATGTTTTAAGTTAAATCTCGATTGATAAAGACAAAGATCAGCTGAAGCTTCCCCTAATCCAAGGGGATTTCTAATTGTTCACCTGATTCAACCCCATCAGGCTCAGTTTCAGATTCCAAAGCCTGATCTGGCGTTAGGGTGTTTTCCAGCACAAATCTTCGGGCCAATCGATCGTATACCCCCGCCCCAATGTACATGGGATATTTGTACATTCGACTGTAACTCCAAATCAGTTGGCCTTTTTCTAGAATCCGCACTTCATTGAAAAGACTCTTGCACTTAGGCACCAGACTATTGGCTTGGTCGAGGGCATCGGTCCAGCGATCGTAATCCTGCGAAAATCCTTTTGTCATGACTCGAAACATCGCTCACTCTCCTTTGCCTACATTCACTTATCGTCTAGTTTAAACTCCGTCTTTGTCTCTCAGCACCAATTATTTTGACCAAAAATCTAGAAATCTGTTTTCGGGAAGCTTCACAAACGGTAATATAAAAGACGTTATCAGATTTATTTTGGGTGTTACGTGCAAACTGTATCTTCTAGTTTGTCGCAATCGCGTGATCTGCCGT
>JANXNM010000227.1 GCA_025354065.1 Synechococcales cyanobacterium 340R_concoct_173_sub
TTGGTCTGGTCTATTCTTCTAGGTCTCTACTTGTTCACCTTGATTTTGGTCTTTTGTCCAATCCCGCTGATCCCTCCATCTGACTTTGGACCCGTAATTTTGGTCTTTTCGATCGCTTTTTTATTGATGGAGATGCGATCGCCCAGTCGAGTCAGCAGTGATTTTCTAACCGCAAATCTAGTAATTTTTACAGGGGTGGCCTGGGTTTATCATGCTCGACTCGCAAATTCAAAACCAGAACCATCCGCTTTAACAGAGTTTTATCTATTTCAGGCGATCGGGGGTGCATTGGGAGCGTTATTCAATGCGATCGTTGCACCCTTAATTTTTACCCGATTGATTGAATATCAAGTTGTTCTGGCATTGGCCTTACCGCTTCTGCTTACGGCTGCTGAAGGTTGGAAACAGTTGAAACGATCGCCCATTACCTATCTTAACCGTCGTCGTTGGATGGCACCGATCGGGAGTTTAGTCATTATTACGTTTTTAATTCAATCTCCCTCGGCTTGGGGGATGAAAGTAGAACGATCGGTCCGGAGCTTCTATGGTGCCTATCAAATTGGTACAACCGAAATTTCGCGAATATTGCTCCATGGGGTAACAGTTCACGGACAACAGTATCTATCATCCGGTGCTGAACGTATCCCTGGGTCTTACTATGCGCCTGGGAGTCCGGTTGCAAATGTCTTTCAACAGATTCCTTCTGATGCCCATGTGGCTGTAATTGGACTAGGCGCTGGAGAAATTGCGACGTACAGCAAACCGCAACAAGATTGGACGTTTTACGAAATCGATCCGCTTATGGTGAATATTGCACAAACCAATTTTAAGTATCTGGCTCAAATACCAAAACCGCCTGCGATCGTCGTTGGTGATGGGCGTTTAAAAGTTGCAGAATCCCAGGAGGTCTACGATACATTGATTTTGGATGCGTTTTCATCGGATGCGATCCCGCTTCATTTATTGACGTTGGATGCTTTGGAGAAGGTATTTTTACCCCATTTATCGCAGCGAGGGACGATCGCCTACCACATCACCAATCAATACATTGATTTAGAAGGACCACTGGAACGACTCGCGAATGCAACCGGATTGGAAGGATTGGTGAAGCACGATCGGCCTAACAGTTCGGGGCATCTAAGCGATGGTAGTCCAAGTGATTGGGTGGTGTTGACCCGTAATCCATCCATGACTCAGGCTTTGAAAGCAGATGGATGGCAGAATATGAAACAAGGGACGAGCGTTTGGACGGATGATTTTACCAATCTCTACAGTGCATTGAAACGAAAATCGAAATCGGATTAGGTCCGAGCGAATTGCTGCAAATTCTGGTTATTACTAGGAGTAGAAATTTGAGGTTTGACCCAGAGTGTTCTCTGCTTTGGGGCTGAGTCTAAATTTGGCTCATCATCACCGTAGTCGATCCAAACCTTATTGGTATTGGGTCGATTTTTTGTATTCATTTGAAGAATCCGATCGGCCTGCTCCAGAATTGTTTGTGCCTGAGGAATGGTAGCGTTATCGGTTGCTCCAATCCCCAGGACGATCGGTCTTTCTTCTTCTACTTTCAAATAGAGTGCAGCCAGAGCCAGTAAGTGATTGAGACCCGGCTCAAGATTGGAATAGACTTCTAGTTTTTCTTGCTTCTGCTTTGCTTCTTCACTGAATTGACGTAGAAGCTGAGTGAGACTTTCCAAGACTGAATCTTGAAGTGCGTCATCGATCGCCCGACTGACAACGCGCACTTCCATGATCGGTGATCGTTGTTGGGCATCATCCAACGACACGCCCAGCTTATCCTGTAGCCCTTGAAGAGTATAAGCTGAACCCAAATCAGAGCCATGAAAGCAAATTTCTCTGGTGCAATACTGAATGGCCTTCGGTCGTTTTCCAAAGCGCCCCACTTTCGCAAATTGGACGTGTAAATCAATTCCTTCCTCGGCTAACCGATCGCGCAATTGAGACAAGCTAGGCTGGTCAAACGCTGCACCTTGGATAGCTGCGATCGTCCCTTGTCTTACATTCTTGACTTGTTGTTCCGAATGCCAAGGCTCTAAACTTCCACCTTGCGTTTCCAATTGAGTCAACAATCCACCGACCTGGTAATTGTGGCCCAATGCAGTGCCTGACATCGTAACGCCATCGAACTCATAAGCGATGCCCTGAAAGCCTCCCTTACGTCCATAGAAGCCGTAGGATTTGATTTTCTGACTCTGTAGGCGCTCGACCAAATCAGCCAGACTGAGGCTCACTGGGACTACATCTGCGATCGTCTCCTGTAAAATCCGTTGAACAGACGGTTTCCCGGTCTCAGCTTCCTTGTTGAGTTGCCGAAGACTTAATGCTTTTCGACCAGATTCCCAGCTAGAAGTCACAGGTTGTAGGTGGTAAGCGTCCTCGATCGCCCGGATGACGATTTGACACCGGAAGTGATCGAAGGACTCAGAAACAGTTTTGCCATCCATTCCAACTCGATTGGCGACGATATGGACATGTTGATGATGGTCGGTGTCCGTATGTTTTACCAAAATATATTGACTATATTTAAAGCCCATCGCCTCCAGATAATCCTTTGTAATTTTGCGCCAGGTCCAATCCTCAAGTGATTCACCCGGTGGCAAAGACAATGCACAGTGATAAACCAACCGAGTGAGATGCGATCGGTCGTGAATCGGTTGAAGAAATTCATGACTCAATGCAAGGGGATCCCGGCCACGAACATTTCCACCAATTTTAATCGCTCCGGTCTTACCCAAGACATAAGCGAGACAGCCATGGAAGTCTCGGCCTTTTACTTGTTTTGCCAACATTGGAATCACTCCATTAATTGATGTGTGATCGCAGTGACTTCTTCAACAATGGCCCAGAGTTCAGTCAACTGGTGGGCGATCGCCAGATTATTCGGAGGTTGTTGCTCACAAATGCTCTCTAACAGACAACTTGCCTCGCCTATTTTTAGAGAAAGAGTCGCATGAGTTGCGCGATAGCTGGTTCTAGAGAGTGCGGTAATTCTTAGATAATTTGAAAGACTGAGATGGGCTGCTGTTGCAAAATGCAGAAGCAGTTCCCGTTCATCAGGTGTAACCCGAACGGAGAGATTTAAATTTTTCATTTGCTGAATTGAAGGGCGCAAAGAGATTGATGATGTTTATGGTAAACAACAGACTCAAAAATAACAACAGGACCGTCAAAAGAGCATAATTTGTTCTACAACTTGCATAGCTTGCTACCGAAAACGATCGGTCTCAAACGCACCAAACTCGTAAATGGGTTACAACGATCGCACAATGTAAAACCATTGGGAATTCCAATGCTTACACAATAGGGAATGCAAGGGCAAATCAACGATCGCACAACGCACAAGCAAGGGTACTTACAACGATCGTCCAAGGATTTTACAAAAGGAAATACAAGGTTAATCCCAACGATCGTGCAACTCATATACAAAAGCAAATCAACGATCGCCCACCAGAGATTACAGCGCCTGTACAAAAGCAAATCAACGATCGCCCAAGATAGAGTGCAACACTAAGGCAACGGTATTCCCAGAATAGTGCAACGATCGCACAAGGCTACATCCAAGGAGAGTGCAATGTTGATTACAAGCTTTTATCAGCGGGAATTACAATTGAGTTGCAATGGAAAAGCAAAAGGATTTCTATGAACTTATAGTGCTGTTTGAAATTCTTAATTTGAAGTGCTAGCATCAGTGCAGACCAAATAAAATTACCCCCAATGTTTGTTGTGACCAAAGCAATTCGCACCGTGCCGAAGAGCTATCCTGTCACAGTGAAGCCCAATCAATTGGAGCAAGCTGAAGCCCGACTCCATTCCATGCCGTCAAAGCGGGGTGAGAATGAAATCTATCGGGTACGGGAATTAGTCGTTCGGTTTTTTCCAGGCATCACATCAATGCGGAACAACTGTTATTCGTGGGAAGAAATCACTCAATGGTTTATCCAGGAATTCCCTGATGCACCCATTTCTCCTCGAACACTTCAAGAATATTGGCGTAGCGTGAAGGCTCAGAAGGATACGGATAAAAAGTCTCCTCGCCGATCGTCCACGCCCAAAAAGTCTTCACCTAAAGTCATTTCAACCCCTATCTCGCCTCCCAAATCAGAAAAGCTTGATGTAGTCGCCATTCCTGAACCTCAGCCCCTAGACCCGATCGTTGAACCCCAGGCGAAATCTGTACCGGATGGGTATTGGAGTCAAGAAGAAATAGAAGGTTATTTCAACCATTATTAAAGTGAGAATTACTCATGGCAACAATCCATTTGATTGATGCAGAGAAAGGCGGTGTCGGTAAATCCGTCGTCGCTCGTACTCTCTATCAACTTTTCCTCGATCGCAACATTGAAGTCGTCCCCATGGAAGCCGATCGCAGTAACCCGACTTTTTCCAATATCTATGGAAAACGGGTCAAGAAAGCAATCTTCTCGGAAGATCGTCAGTTCGATGACTCCCCTGACATCATCTTTGATACCGCCTTAGAAACTCCGGTCATTCTAGACTTCCCTGCCCAAGTCCACCGATCGTTCTCCAAATGGATCACCTCAAAAGGGTTACTCGAATTAGGGGCATCTCATGATGTGAAATTTGTGAAATGGTTTGTCTGTGATGGGGGCAATGATTCGGTTAATCTATTCCTTAAATCTGTCCAACATTACAAAGGAGAATTGCCTCATATTTTAGTGAAGAACTTAGGACGCACGGATAATTGGTCGATTCTAAAAGCGAATACTGGGGTGCAAGATGCGATTAAAGACTATGGAATCCCAACGATCGAGTTTCCCCGCTTGAGTGAATTTCGCATGAATACGATCGATGCCCGTAAACTCACCTTTGAGGCGGCTAGAGAAGATTCTGAAATAGGTTTAATTGGTCGTAGTCAGATTATTATTTTCCTACGATCGGCCTATGAAGCGTTCGATGCATCCGGTTGGACTCCCGCTGCACTAGAAAAGCCATCAGAAAAAGAGGCCAAAGTTGCATGAAGAAAAGTTCTGCTATGGTTGCGGCTAATAATCCAGAATCAAAGAAGTCTAGTTTACGGGAGCGCGTTTTACGGTTAATTACAGAAAAAAGAATCACACCGGATGATCCGACCCATGACGTTTTGTTGGGTGAAGTTGAAATTGTTGAAGAGGTCGAGCGGCTTCTACGCATTGGACCGGAAGTGATGCGTAAAACGATCGCAAATACTCAAGCAGAGGGAATTGCCAAAATTCACCAATACCTCACGACTCTTCAAGAGAGTGCTGTAAAACAACAGGAACATGCGATCGCTCAATCGGTCGCTAGACTGCTGCAACATAGCCGATCGCAAGAGGAATTAGTCTCTTGGCAACGGGTCGCTTTACCGACTTGTCTGACGGTGCTGAGTGTGATGACCTGTAGTATTGGGACGGGCTGGTTTTTGGCAACCCAATTCCAACCGAAACCTTCTCCGATCGCTCCTGGAGCCGCCGTGAAGTTAACAGAGCAACAGGTCCAAGATTTGAAATTGGCATCCACACCAGAGGGTCGATTTGTGCTGAATATTGCGGCTTATAATCCCGGTAAGATTCAGGATTGCTTGAGTAATCAGGCAGAGGTCTTGAAGACAACGATTCAGGTTCCGACTTTGGGTAAGGTTGAATATGGTGCCTGTCTGCTATGGGTGGTTCCAACAGAACAGCGAAAGTTTGCGCCTTGAAATAGGGCGATCGTAAAATAGTGAGCATCCGATTAGAGTGATAATCCCATACCAATTGAAGATAGAAAAATGGTGAGTCCCAATTTAATGAATTTAGTCTTCGATGATGATTGGCTAGAAGAAGCTGCTCGTCTTGAAGATATGATTGATGGTGAAATAACAGCAGGGTATTCAGGGCCAGCTTTGTCGCAGGTCTTAGCGAATCCAGCAGGATTTCGTAATACTCAGCGTATCCGATCGATCGTCCTACAAGAATTTCGAGATTTACTGCAAGAATTCAATCTCGGTATGGGAATTGATGCCGCCTTTATTTGCGGGAAAGCTAGACTTCAGGAGCATCTTCAAAATCCGTCTAGGTCAATTCAAGAACAACTTTGGGTAATATTGGAA
>JANXNM010000685.1 GCA_025354065.1 Synechococcales cyanobacterium 340R_concoct_173_sub
TTCCGACCTGCCGCCAGAAAACAAGAATTCCCAGAATATCAGCACCTTTGATCCCAAACCTGAGTATCTGAAGTTTTTGTACAGCATCATTGATGTCGATCGGATCCGCAGCGCAAAACTAAAAGTAAAATTTGATGCGCTGTATTCCACTTCTCGTGGATATTTGGACGAAGTTTTGGCCCATTGTGGTTGCGAGACTGAATCCTTTCATACGCACCGAGATGTGTTGTTTGGTGGCGGAATGCCCGAGCCAAAACCCGAACAATTGGTTGAACTGATTGCAGCAGTCAAAGCGGATCATGCAGACATGGGTCTCGCGACAGACGGAGATGCCGATCGGTTTGGGGTGATTGATGAATTGGGCAATTACCTAACGCCTAATACCATTTTGCTCCTGCTGGCTCGTCATCTGTTGAAAAACAAAGGCAAAAAAGGTGCGATCGTTCGGACCGTAGCGACAACCCATCTGCTGGATAATCTAGCAGCAAAGTACGACTTAGAACTGATTGAAACAGCGGTTGGCTTCAAATACGTCGGGCAACAAATGCGGGAAACCACCGTATTGATTGGCGGCGAAGAATCCGGTGGATTAAGTATCATTGGTCATATTCCTGAAAAAGATGGAATTTTGGCAGATATGTTAATTGCTGAACTGGTGGCCTACGAGGGCAAACCTCTGAGTCAGCTTGTTTCGGAAGCGATCGCCGATGCTAATGGTCCGCTTTATAACACCCGTCTGGATATGCACCTGACCACTGCCCACAAGGAAGCAGTCTTAACGGCTATTCCTAGCAATCCTCCGACGGAAATTGCGGGTATCGGCGTGAAGGAACTGGGGCGTAAAGATGGCATCAAACTTTACTTAGCGGATGGAAGCTGGGTGCTATTGAGACCATCAGGCACCGAACCGTTGATTCGGGTTTACATTGAAACCACGACCCCTGAAAAGCTGACCCAGATTTCTAAGTTTATGGAATCGCTGATTGATAACCTGAAATAAATCGTTGTCAGTCAGATCAGTTTGCCATTTCGTTGGTATCAAAAGACTCGATCCCCCTAAATCCCCCTTAATAGCGGGGACTAAGAATAAGAGTCAGATTCTGGTTCCCCCTTACTAAGGGGGCTAGGGGGATCGGGTCAATCCTCGACCTTTCAAACCCCCTCTGAGGGATAGCATGAAAACAATACTTCATTTAATAACCACTACAACCGCCGCCGTTTTAGCTCTATTTTGTGCCGTTTTAGCCTATCAAAATGCAACGCCCGTACAGCTTAGCTTTTTCCTCGCTAAGTCTATTGAACTCCCGTTAGGCTTTGTTTTGGTCAGTGCAGTTGCGATCGGTCTCCTGATCGTCCCCATCCTGATTCCATTGCTTCGGCAACTTGTTAAACCGCAGCAGACCAATCAGCCTCGACAGAGACCCAAGACCAAGGCGTAATTCATCATGTCCGATCGCCCCGCCCCTGACGACGAGACCCTTTTAATCACCGAGCAAGAGCGTAGCATCGCACCATTAAGTCATCAATCCCCAAGCGGTTCTTCTGGGTCGATCGGTTTTTTTGCCACTATCAAAGACACTGTTAAAGAATGGTTTTGGGGCTGGACCTTGCCACCATTGGGATTTGCAATAGTAGCGGCGATAGTCACAGCTTGGAATCCGTTGATTCTGCAAAGCACCGATCGGGATGCCCAGAGCCTATTGCAGCGGGCAAAAGTGATTCAGTTTCCTACGCCTGCGCCTGAAAATATGGTGATTGTGGCGATCGATGACGATAGTTTAAATCAACTAAAGCAAACCCCACCGCTTAAACGTCGGCTTTATGCGCAGGTAATAGAGCGGTTAATGGCGGCGGGTGCGAAGGTTGTGGCGGTTGATATTGTATTTGATCTGCCCAGCCCCGATAGTGTTGCGATTGATAATTTGGCCCCGGATAATTTAGAGTGCGGCAGCATTAATCAAAATAATCTTTCAGACGACGATCGGCTCCTGCAACAGACTATTAATAAATACCGCGATCGCCTCGTTCTCGCTGCCCAATACGACATTATCAATACCGCCAATTGGCAACAAACCCAGCTCACGCTACCCTATTGTCCGTTTCAGTCCGCCACGATCGGCACCATCAACTTCCCGACCGAAGCCGATCAACGGATCCACAAATTTGGCAATCATTTAAACCTACCGAATTTACAAACTACCGATGACTCGCTAACCTTTGCTGATGCTTTACTAAAGAAAGCGGGCCTGCTTAATAAGGTGAACCCTAATCCACAGGATATTCCCTTTCTCGGATTGCCCAATCAGGCGTTTGAGAGCCAGACCATTCCAATGTGGCATATTTTGTCGGACGATAACTGGAACAGCGATCGGTTAAAAAAAGGGGCTTATTTTAAAGACAAACTCATTTTAATTGGATCGACGGCCACTATTCAGGACGACATTTTATCAACCTCCGTCGGTCGAATGTTTGGTATCGAACTTCACGCCACGGCTACCGTTGGTCGGTTACAGAATCAAGATCTGCGATCGGTCTTAAGCTTGCCTTGGCAGAATGGGGTTCTGGTATTTTTCATTGTTTTATTGCCCTTATTATTACTCAGCCGTGAACAAGGCGTTCGTCGTCCGCTGTGGATGGTTCCCCTATGGCTAAGCGTAACGATCGGCCTGTGGTTATGCATTGGCTATGGCAGCTTGGTGATAGTGAGATGGCACTTACCAATAGTGGTGCCCAGCCTCAGCCTTAGCCTTGCGGGATTGCTACATCCATTGGTCCGGTTGGACACCGACAGGCGGACTCAACGGCAATTACGCAGCACCCTCAAGCGCTATGGTGCTTCCCCACTCGTCCAAAAAATTATTGAACAGCAAGAAGATCCTAGCTTGCGAAATATTCTTCAAGAACGTCACCAGGAGTTGCAGGGTAAACAACTGGGCGGACGGTATGAAATTACCAAAATTCTTGGATCCGGTGGATTTGGTGAAACCTATACTGCGCGCGATATTCAGCTTCCCGGCCAACCCGTCTGCGTGGTGAAACATTTGCGGCCCCGCAGTGATAGCGTGAACCATTTGGCTCTAGCGCGTCGGTTATTTGAACGCGAGGCATTGACCTTACAAGAACTGGGACGACACGATCGGATTCCGCAGCTTTTGGCTTTTTTTGAAGAAGAACAAGAGTTTTATTTAATTCAACAATTCATTCCCGGAATGCCTCTAAGCCAAACCATTACCTTAGGTCGCCAGTTGCCCGAGGCCACAGTGATTACCATTTTGCTAGAACTGCTAAGCATCTTAAACTTTGTCCATCATCACCAAGTAATTCACCGCGACATCAAACCCAGCAACATCATCCAACGATCGAACGACCAACGCCTCGTGCTGATCGATTTCGGAGCGGTCAAAGCCCTCGAAAGACTCCCCAATCCTAATGAACCTTCCGACCTCACCGTCGGCATCGGCACTCAAGGCTACATGGCCCCCGAACAACAACTGGGTAATCCCAGGCCCAGCAGCGATCTCTACGGAGTTGGGATTCTCGCCATGCAAGCATTAACGGGACTGCCCGTCCGCCAACTTTTGCCCGATCCCGATACCAATACGATCGCCTGGGAAGCCTACGCCACCGTCAGTCGTCCCCTAGCTGCTATTGTCAATCGTCTCACCGCCCACAACTATAAACAGCGCTACCAAACTGCTACGGAGGCATTAACCGCGCTTCAAAATCTTATGCCTGACAGTGCTTTGTTGCCTCGCCTATTGGATTGCAATCTAGACAATACCCAGGATCTTGATGTATCGACCCAGATCTGGAACCCAGATAGTCAAGCCGCAGATTCGCTTCCACCCACTGAACAACCGCCTACCGATTGGATTTATGAGGAATGATAATTTAACAAGATTGTCAAGTAAGTTCTATGAGGCAGGTTGGTTAGACTCTCAATTCAGCACCCATCATTTGATTGCGATAATGTAGGCGATCGTCCCTTCAACTGTCACAGTTTGTTTCAACAGACGAGTTAAAAATAATTGTCGAATTATCTCAATTTCAGTTTGATCTAAATATTCGCAGAGTTGCTGAACATAGGTTGAATTTGGCCCAAACCATCTATTGTACAACGCCTCTGAAATATACAGTTCTGTTCTAGAGATTACCTGTTCGATCGTGATTGTAAATCCGGCATCTACAAACGCTTGACTCAGTTTACCCAGATCTAAATATTGCACTCCATTCGCTTGGTAATGGGATTCTTCAGCATTGGAGAGCCGATCGTACAAATCAGCACTAATAGAACTACGATCGAGAAATGAATACAATCGTTGGGCCGCTTGGGGAATGGTTTCTGCCAAAATCCAGCGACCAGAAGACTCTAAAAATGGAGCAAGTAATTGAATTGAATTCTCAGAGAAATTCCGAAAGACATTACGGCCAAGAATACAATTAAATTTTAATTCTGGAGACAATTGGGGGATTAAATCTTCAATACCATTGAACGCAGTTAGCACGATCGGTTGCATCAGTTGCGGTAATGTAAGTGCCTGTTCTTGAAGCATCTCAACCGTTTGAGCCTTATCACAGCAAGCATAAACTCCCCCTTCTGGAACCTGGCGGATCGCTTCCCAGGTCAGCAATCCAGTCCCTGCATTCAAATCCAACACCACATGATGACGTTGTAATTTAGCTTTATCAAAGATCCGATCGCGCACCGCACCCAAATTCGTACCTGTTCGACTGAGCGTTCTTTGCAGCCATTGCTCGGTTTGACGATCGATCGGACCTGTTGAGAGTTGCTCTGGACTGACTTCTGTGATCGCCGCCCATTGAGCCTCGCGTTGCCTCGTTACTGTAGTTGCAATCTTAAGTTCATAGCCTTGATCCGAGGGTTGATAAAACACTTGCCCCTGAAGTGCGGTTGGTAAATACTGCTGTGCCACCCAATGATCTCGGTAGGCATGGGGATACAAATAACCCTTGCCATGGCCAAAGCCCTCTTGATCTCGGCTATTGTCTCGCAATGGATTAGGTACCTCGGCCTCTTGTTCTTTTTCAACCACGGCCAATGCATTAAAAAAGCCCATCACACTATTGGATTTCGCACAGGTTGCCAAATACAACGCCGCTTGGGCCAAGGGATAGCGACCTTCAGGCATTCCCACCCGATCGAATGCCATCGCACAACTATTAACCACGACGATCGCCTGTGGCTCTGCCATTCCTACATCTTCCCCAGCAAAAATAACCATTCTTCTAAATATAAACCTTGGATCTTCCCCGGCATATACCATTCGTGCGAGCCAATACATTGCCGCATCCGGATCACTACCGCGCAAGCTTTTAATAAATGCGCTAATAATATCAAAATGAGCATCGCCTTCTTTATCGTAAAGTACGGCCCGCTGTTGAATGGATTCTTCTGCGATCGCCAAAGTAATCCAAATTATTCCCGCATCATTGCGCACGGTCGTCGAAACCGACAACTCTAAAGCATTCAACAGTGTTCTGGCGTCACCATTAGCAATATTTACCAAATGATCAAGTGCATCACCATCAATTGCGACTCGCCGATCGCCATAGCCCCGACCAGAATCATTCAATGCCTGATGGGCAATTTGCTTTAAATCCTCAGCTTGCAATGGTTTAAGTTGAAACAGACGCGATCGGCTGACTAATGCCTTATTCACTTCAAAATAAGGATTCTCGGTCGTTGCTCCAATCAAAACCACCGTGCCATTTTCCACCCAAGGCAATAGTGCATCCTGTTGCGATTTATTAAACCGATGAACTTCATCGATAAATAGAATTGTTTTTTGTTGATAGAGTCCCCGCTTTTCTTGGGCCACCGAAATTGCATCCCGAATGGCCTGTACCCCAGACAGCACCGCATTAATGGCAATAAAATGAGCTTCCGTAGTATTTGCAATAATTCGCGCCAGTGTTGTTTTTCCTGTTCCCGGTGGCCCATAAAACAATAACGACGACAATTGATCCGCTTGAATCGCACGGCGCAATAACCGTCCTTCACCCACAATAGCGCCCTGTCCAACAAATTCATCCAACGTTCGAGGTCTCATCCGAGCGGCTAAAGGAGCCTCTGCATCAATCAAGAGTTCACGTTGATGATCAAATAAATCCATCACAAAAATTCTTTTAGAACTGTACGTTTTTTAACATTAGTAAACCTACAAGCCACCCATTCGATCGATCGGGAAAAACCGTACGACCGCACGACCAATAATGTTGCTCTTCGGCAGAAACCCCCATACATGAGAATCAGAACTATTATTTCGGTTGTCCCCCATGGCGAAATAATTTCCCGGCGGCACTTCAAAGCTATCGGGGTTGTTTGGTGCAAGACTCTGGCAAAAACTGGAATCCTTGGATGACATGCCAGGACAGTCATAG
>JANXNM010000255.1 GCA_025354065.1 Synechococcales cyanobacterium 340R_concoct_173_sub
GATTAAACCGGAAGAGTACGCAGAAATTGTGCGGCGGCTCGATCGGCACCCCAACAAAGCAGAATTAGGCATGTTTGGGGTAATGTGGTCGGAGCATTGCTGCTATAAGAACTCGCGGCCTCTGCTGAAGAATTTTCCCACTACAGGCGATCGGGTTCTCGTGGGGCCAGGAGAGAATGCCGGAGTTGTCGATATGGGCGAGGGCATTCGTCTAGCATTCAAAATCGAATCCCACAATCATCCATCCGCTGTCGAACCGTTTCAAGGGGCTGCGACTGGAGTTGGCGGAATTTTGCGCGATATTTTTACCATGGGAGCCAGACCGATCGCGGTTTTGAATTCCTTGCGATTTGGATCTTTAGAAGATGCAAAAACCCGAAGACTCTTCTCTGGCGTGGTTTCTGGCATTAGTCACTACGGGAACTGCGTCGGAGTGCCGACGATCGGGGGTGAAGTATATTTCGATCGGGCTTATAGTGGCAATCCCTTGGTGAATGCCATGGCCTTAGGATTGATGGAAACTACAGAAATCGTCAGATCGGGTGCAAAGGGCATTGGTAATCCCGTTTTGTATGTCGGGTCTACGACCGGGCGCGATGGCATGGGTGGTGCAAGTTTTGCCAGTGCAGAATTGTCGGCGGAATCCATTGACGATCGACCAGCAGTTCAAGTCGGCGACCCATTTTTAGAAAAGTCTTTAATTGAAGCTTGTTTAGAAGCCTTCAAAACCGGGGCAGTCGTAGCTGCGCAAGATATGGGTGCGGCGGGCTTGACCTGTTCGACCGCAGAAATGGCGGCAAAAGGTGGCGTTGGGATTTTACTAGATCTCGATAAAATTCCTGCACGGGAAACTGGAATGGTGCCCTATGAGTATTTGCTATCGGAATCGCAAGAGCGAATGCTATTTGTTGCTGAAAAGGGACGTGAACAAGAACTAATTGATATTTTTCACAAATGGGAACTGCAAGCCGTCGTTGCTGGAGAAGTGATTGCTGAATCGATCGTCCGCATCATGTTCAAAGGTGAAATTGCCGCAGAAGTTCCGGCGACCGCACTTTCAGACGACACGCCGATTTATGAACGCGAACTGATGACCACGCCCCCAGAGTATGCGCAAAAAGCTTGGGCTTGGAACCCGGAGTCA
>JANXNM010000316.1 GCA_025354065.1 Synechococcales cyanobacterium 340R_concoct_173_sub
AACATTGCCTGGATCCTGAACCCGATCGAGTACTAATCCAAATGAATCTATTGCAATGTCACTCATCGTCCGTTTCAAACAGCTAGCCACCACGCCTTCTGGACTAACCGTCATTGTCATGGCTTTGAGAACTTCGTCACTTACCAGTTCTACCCGATCGCTCCGATCGACTCCCCAACCGTACAAATCAGGGTTCCGATCGCGCCAACTTTCTGTAAAACAAAAAACTTCAAAGGTCCGATCGGCCTGAACCGCTTCATCAATCAGATTGTTTCCCTCAAGGAACAAAGTATCCAACTCCCGACGATGCTTAGCTGTCTGAAGCTTCTTAAACAGCTTGACCAACGGATTCTGAGTACTAGTAATCATAAAACCTAAAACATGATGCGGAATCCGGGACTCGAACCCGGATGCCCAAACGGGCACTAGGACCTGAACCTAGCGCGTCTACCAATTCCGCCAATTCCGCTTATTCAAAGTGCCGCAAATTTCTTTGTCGCAACGCACATTACTATTTCAGATTCCCTCACGACTGTCAAGTATTCCGCGCCAAGTAGAATCCCGGAACATCGCGCTACTCACAAAATTGCCATAAACTCAATGCCATGGAAAAGACAGGTTTGGGAACCTGACGAACGATCGTAGACATCGACCTACTTTCCTGTAAAATCAAATCCAATTCAATGATCTTGCATTATTTAGTTATCTTATTTAGTCATCGAGGGTATCGCTATTTCTTCTGTTCTTGGTTCTCTAGCCCCCAGTTCGGCGATCTCCTCAGGTCTAGCCGAAGACGTTCTCAAAATTCAAGGTGGCAAAATCCTGAGCGGGCAAGTCACGATCAGTGGCGCAAAGAATTCTGCCCTTGCATTGATGGCGGGCACGCTTCTTTGTTCAGAAACCTGTAAGCTTCAGAATGTGCCGTCCTTGGTAGACATTTGTTTGATGACAAAAATTCTGACGGCCCTCGGTGTTAAGGTGATAATTAATGATGATGTTGTTCAATTTGATCCGTCCCATTTAACCAGTACTGAAGCGCCCTACGAATTAGTCAGCAAAATGCGGGGTAGTTTTTTTATTCTTGGGCCGCTCTTGGCTAGAATGGGAGAAGCGCGGGTGCCAATGCCCGGTGGTTGTTCAATTGGCAGCCGTCCAGTTGATCTACACGTGCGAGGTTTACAATCCCTTGGGGCTGATGTGACGATCGAACATGGTGTCGTTCATGCAAGGGCGAAAAACGGCAAACGGCTTGTTGGCGCGTCTATCTATCTCGACTCGCCTAGTGTCGGTGCAACCGAAAATATTATGATGGCGGCAACGCTGGCGGATGGGGAAACCACTATTGAAAATGCCGCACAAGAACCCGAAATTGTCGATTTGGCGGGGTTTTGTAATGCTATGGGTGCGAAAATTCAGGGAGCGGGAACCCATCGTATTGTGATTCAGGGGGTCGAGAAGCTTCATGAGGCTGACTATCGAGTGATTCCCGATCGAGTTGAAGCTGCTACATTTATTCTCGCTGGGGCCATCACCCGATCGACCATCCTCGTCAATCAAATTAACCTGTCCCACATTGCACCAATTCTGGCCAAACTCAAAGAAATTGGAATTGGCTACGAAATAGAATCTCCGACATCTCTTCGGGTGATGCCCACTGCGTCTTATAGTGGGACTGACATCGAAACGCTCCCCCATCCTGGGTTTCCCACGGATGTTCAGTCGCCGTTTATGTCGCTATTGGCGTTGGCCGACGGTAATAGTGTGGTCACAGAGACCCTATTTGAAAATCGCTTTATGCACGTCGCAGAATTAACTCGCATGGGCGCGGACATCAAGGTCAAAGGAAATGTTGCCATGATCAAAGGCGTGACTTCGTTGTCTGGCGCACCTGTCATTGCTACAGATTTGAGAGCTTCCGCAGCATTGGTGATTGCGGGACTGGCGGCAGACGGGGAAACCATTGTCAGCGGTTTGCACCACATGGATCGAGGTTACGATCGGCTCGAAGCGAAAATGCAGGGACTGGGTGCAAATCTAATCCGTACTACCATCGCTAAATCCGAGGCATAAGTTCACTATTTGGTCTGTTCGACGTATTGATCTACTATTGACAGACTTGGAATTGCTGCATGTATCCTGCGGTAATTGCCGAACACAGATGTTTGAATCGAGGTTTCGCTATGTCTCTGGACTGGATTTCTACCGCCGATCGTCTAAAATCTCTACCGCCCTATGTTTTTGCTCGGCTAGATGAACTCAAGGCCAACGCACGAGCCGAAGGAGTCGATCTGATCGATTTGGGAATGGGAAATCCAGATGGTGCTACCCCAGATCCTGTAATCGACTCGGCAATTCGAGCCTTACAAGATGTCAAAAATCATGGCTATCCCCCCTTTGAAGGCACCCCAAATTTCCGAGCCTCCATCACTAACTGGTACGAGCGTCACTACAACGTTGTTTTGGATCCTAATGGAGAAGCTTTACCGCTGCTTGGATCAAAAGAAGGCTTGACCCATTTGGCGTTGGCCTATATTAATCCTGGCGATCTGATTTTGGTCCCTAGTCCCGCCTATCCGCCCCATTTCCGAGGGCCATTGATTGCTGGCGCAGAAATTTATCCCATGATGCTGTCGGCCAAAAATGACTGGCTGATTGATTTGGGTGCGATTCCTGATGATGTGGCCGATCGGGCCAAAATTATGTACTTCAACTATCCCAGCAATCCAACTACGGCCACGGCTCCTCGGGAATTTTTTGAGGATGTAGTGAAATTTGCGAAGAAACATGAGATTTTACTAGTCCATGATCAAGCCTACGCAGAGTTAGCCTTTGACGGCTATAAACCTACTAGTCTACTGGAAATTCCTGGTGCAAAGGATATTGGAGTTGAATTCCATACATTGTCCAAAACCTACAATATGGCGGGCTGGCGAGTTGGATTTGTTGTAGGTAATCGTCATGTCATTCAGGGATTACGGACCCTGAAAACTAATCTAGATTATGGTCTATTTTCAGCAATACAATGTGCGGCTGAGACGGCGCTTCAGCTTCCCGATCGGTATGTCGAAGAGGTTCGTGAACGCTATCGTAGTCGTCGAGACTTTCTGATTCAAGGTCTCGGTGAACTGGGCTGGACCATTCCCAAACCAAAAGCCACGATGTATTTGTGGATGCCTTGTTCAGTTGGAATGGATTCCACTACCTTTGCATTATCTGTTTTACAGAAGACTGGCATTGTCGTCACACCTGGGAATGCGTTTGGCGCAGGCGGTGAAGGTTATGTCCGAATTAGTTTGATTGCAGATCATAATCGTATGACTGAAGCACTTAATCGGTTAAAAAACGCAGGCATTCGCTATGACTCACCGATCGTTTGTTAAAGCATCCTAGATCAAAAAGCTAACTCGACCGATCGGATGAGTTAGCTCTTGACTACTATTAAACAATGTCAAAAAGACTAAGATACTTTCATCAAACCATCAAACCAAGGTTTAAATTGATCGCGGCGGAAGACTTGCGCCCGTTGACGTTGATCAAATCGAACTAAACTGGGTGCACCATACAAACTTATACATTTGCGTAACCAAGTGGCAACACCTTCACCCGAATCAGAAGGCATTTCAGACTGAAATGGACCATACATCAATACCAAATGGCTATTGCTATATAAGGGCGCATCTTCTTCAATTAAACGAGTGAGATAAGTGTGAGGCGTATAGCTCTCGTCATAGGACCGACGGCCCCCATTCCAACTTTTACTTGAACCCATTTCTGAAGACACATCACCTTCCACGGGATTACGACCATATCGACGACTACGCTGCTGAGAATGTCTCTGGGACATATAACTCCTTAAATTTACGGGTAAGACCCTTCATATCGATTAGCAAATATCCTTACGTCCCTATTCTATTTGGGCAATAGCAAATTACAAAACTGATATGGGTCAAAGGTCAAAAGACAGTGCTGAATACTTTAAAGCACTGAACCTACAGCTAATAGAGCATATTGATGGGAAACAAGACTAATTCCCGTATGCTTAGGCCGAGGTAGGTTAGGTGAAGAGATAATTAATCAGCCTTTCGTATTTCCATATTACTACCTTTTAAGAAAAACAGCAACATAAAATGTTGAGTCTTGACTAGGATTTGTGATAAGAATCACATTTCGCCCCCATTCTCCATGGGATTATGTCGAATACAGAGACAAAGTTCGATACTATTATCAGAATCAGTCTCGTAATCAGATTAAGCATTCGAATTTAAGTTAGAAACACTATTTCCTATGGCAGTCTACGAATATCATGCAGGTCTTGAAGGCGTTCCAGCAACCCAATCTAGCATCAGCTTTGTGGATGGGCAAAAGGGACTTTTAGAATATCGAGGCATTGCTATTGAGCATCTCGCGAGTCAAAGTACTTTTCTGGAGACTGCCTACCTTCTGATTTGGGGAGAGTTGCCAAACCAGAAGGAACTCGAAGGCTTTCAACAGGAAATCCAAGGTCATCGCCGCCTGAAATATCGGGTGAGAGACATGATGAAATGCTTTCCCGAGAGCGGTCATCCGATGGATGCGTTGCAAGCCTGTGCTGCTGCTCTGGGCTTATTTTATTCTCGTCGAGAAATTAGTGATCCAGCTTACGTCCATGAAGCCGTCGTTCGTCTTTTGGCCAAGGTTCCAACAATGGTTGCGGCCTTTCAGCTCATGCGGAATGGCAACGATCCAGTGCAGCCTCGGGATGATCTTAGCTATGCGGCAAATTTTTTATACATGCTCAATGAACGTGAACCCGATCCGTTCTTGGCTCATATTTTTGATGTGTGTCTGACGCTTCATGCCGAGCATACGATTAATGCTTCTACGTTTTCGGCCATGGTAACAGCCTCAACGCTGACGGACCCTTATGCGGTGATTGCATCCGCCGTGGGAACTTTGGCTGGACCGCTGCATGGTGGAGCTGCGGAAGAAGTGGTGGGGATGCTGGAAACAATTGGAACGGTCGAAAATGTTCGCCCCTTTGTTGAAAATTGTGTTGCCAATAAAAAGAAAATTATGGGTTTCGGTCATCGGGTCTATAAAGTTAAGGATCCGCGTGCCACCATCTTGCAAAATTTAGCCGAACAACTCTTCGATCGGTTTGGCCACGATCATTATTACGATATAGCCGTCGAGCTAGAAAATGTTGTGAGTGAAAAAATGAGTTACAAGGGTATTTATCCTAATGTAGATTTTTACTCTGGCTTGGTCTACCGCAAGCTCGGCATCCCGACGGATCTCTATACTCCTGTGTTTGCAATTTCACGAACGGCTGGCTGGCTCGCTCATTGGAAAGAGCAATTGGGCGAAAATCGTATCTTCAGGCCAACGCAAATCTATACGGGACTCCATGGAATCGATTATGTTCCGATCGGTGAGCGCTAACCATATTACTAATCTTCTTTGTTCCTGAAAGAAGATTATCTAAAAAGAGCTGCGTTGGTGGGTCTCACCCCCCTTCACGAAAAAAAGTTCATTTGTAATAATAATTGGGTGACGATTTTCAGGAACTCCAGCCCTCAGAAGAAATTCCGGGGGTTTATTTTATGCATAGATTTATTTCTATTGTTTGATGTGATCGGGCGATCGTAAAGTAACCATTGAGATTAAGTAATTCTTATGTAAGGTGAAGATCTTTGTAGCTAGACCCATGGAAATGATTCCAGGCTCCAAGAGAAAGATATACTAGTAGAGTTGAGGCGGATTGTTCGAGTCATGGATTCGAGTCGCTAGAGTAGGAAGCCGCGAGTGAGTCACGATGAATCCAGGAATTGATTTACAAGGAACCTTTATCGAATCTTTGCAGGGTTTTGGCCTTCCAGCCGGGGCCGCTAAGGCGATTTGGATGCCGCTGCCCATGTTGATTGTGCTTGTGGGTTCGACGGTTGCCGTTCTGATTGCGGTGTGGATGGAGCGCAAGGTTTCGGCTGCTGCCCAGCAACGTATTGGTCCTGAGTACATTGGCCCACTCGGAATCTTGGCCCCTTTGGCGGATGGCTTAAAGCTGGTTTTTAAGGAAGATATTATTCCGGCAAAGGCAGATAAATGGCTTTTCACCTTCGGTCCAATGATTGGGGTAATTCCAGTATTCCTATCCTTTTTGATCGTACCTTTCGGCGAGAACTTGCTGATTAGCGATGTGGGGATGGGTGTTTTTCTGTGGATTGCGCTTTCAAGTGTGGTGCCGATCGGACTCTTAATGTCTGGTTATGCCTCAAATAATAAGTATTCTCTTCTGGGCGGACTTCGAGCCACTGCGCAATCTTTGGCCTACGAAATTCCATTGGCATTGGCAGTGATGGCGATCGCTATGATGTCAAATTCCCTCAGCACTGTTGATATTGTTCAGCACCAATCGGGTTATGGGTTGCTCGGGTGGAACATTTGGCGACAACCGATTGGCTTTGTAATTTTCTTCATTGCGTCCTTGGCTGAATGTGAACGGACTCCATTTGACTTGCCTGAAGCCGAAGAAGAACTGGTGGCTGGATATCAGACTGAGTACTCTGGGATGAAGTTTGCGCTTTTTTATCTAGGGTCTTATGTCAACCTAACCCTGTCAGCTCTGTTGGTTTCGATTCTTTACTTGGGCGGATGGGAAGCCCCGATTCCGGTGGGGTTGATTTCAAGTACTTTCAATATCAGTGACACGACTCCTTGGTTGCAGGTGATTACGGGCGCTGTTGGAATTGTGATGACGCTCTTGAAAACCTATGCGTTAGTATTTTTCATTGTGTTGATTCGATGGACGATTCCTCGGGTCCGCATTGATCAATTGCTAAACCTGGGCTGGAAGTTTCTGCTTCCGGTGGCGCTGGCTAACCTATTGGCGACAGCGGGGTTAAAGCTGACGTTTCCAGCATTCTTTGGTGGATAGGTTGACCTGTTTGAATGGCTTGCTAGTTTGAATGGCTTGCTAGTTTGGATACTATTCAGTGCGATCGTAAATTTTAGAGAGCCACGCATCATGTTGAAATTTCTGAAGCAAGTTGGAGACTATACCAAAGAGGTTGTTCAGTCCGCCAAATACATTGGCCAAGGACTGTCCGTCACCTTTGATCACATGCGCCGCCGCCCCGTGACGGTTCAGTACCCTTATGAAAAGCTGATTCCATCGGAACGATTTCGAGGGCGAATTCACTATGAATTTGATAAATGTATTTCCTGTGAAGTTTGTGTTCGGGTTTGTCCGATTAACTTACCTGTTGTGGATTGGGAGTTTAATAAAGCCACAAAGAAAAAAGATCTAAAACATTACAGCATTGATTTTGGGGTCTGTATTTTCTGTGGAAACTGCGTTGAGTATTGCCCAACCAACTGTTTATCCATGACCGAAGAATACGAATTAGCGGTCTATGAACGTCACGAACTCAACTACGACAGCGTGGCTCTGGGTCGATTGCCGTATAAGGTGACGGATGATCCCATGGTGACTCCGATGCGTGAGTTTGCATATTTGCCAAAGGGCGTGATGGATCCTCATGAACTTCCAGCCGGATCGCGAAGGGCTGGCAAAACTCCCCAGGAAATTGTGGCTGAGATTCAAGCGGCTCAAGCAGCTCAAGCAAAGGTTACGGTGATTTCTGAAGGCTAGTTAGGATTGAATTTAGATTTAAGTTTGTAAGGAATGGAGGGCGATCGGTGAATTTGGCAGAAGGCGTACAACTGGTTTCGTTTGGGATATTAGCGGCGGCGGTGCTGATCTCGGCATTGGGCGTGGTGTTGCTGAAAAATGTGGTTTATTCTGCTTTTTTGTTAGGCGGGTCGTTTATTAGCATGGCAGGATTGTATTTTCTGCTGAATGCTGATTTCGTTGCCGCAGCACAGGTTTTGGTCTACGTTGGGGCGATTAATGTCCTAATTTTGTTCGCCATCATGTTGGTGAACAAGCAGGAAGAATATGCCGTTGTGAAGGGCGCGGGTGTTCGTCAAGTGGCGACAGCGTTGGTGTGCTTGGGTCTGTTTACACTGTTGGGGACGATGGTGGTTTCGACTCCTTGGGCAATCTCGTCTGCGACTCCGGTGGGCGATGGGAGCATTGTGACGATCGGGATTCACTTTTTCACCGACTTTTTGTTGCCTTTTGAATTAGTGTCTGTGTTGCTGTTAATTGCGTTGGTGGGTGCGATTGTCTTAGCGCGGCGCGAGTTTTTTCCAGAGAATCTGTTGCAATCGGGTGAAGATGAAGCTTTGATGCTGCCTGAGCGACCAAGAGAAATGGTATCGAGTCGCGACAATAAATAGGGGTCAACTAGAAATAGGGTCTAACTAGGATTTAGGGATTTATATGCAACTTCAGTATTTTCTTCTCATTGCTGCCGCGCTGTTTTGTATTGGTGTGTTCGGGCTAGTTACAAGCCGAAATGCGGTGCGAGTGTTGATGTCCATTGAGTTAATGCTTAATGCAGTCAATCTGAATTTGATGGCATTTTCAAACTATGTCGATCCTAAAGAGATTAAGGGGCAGGTTTTTACTACTTTTATTATTGCGATCGCGGCGGCGGAGGCTGCTGTTGGGTTGGCAATTGTTCTGGCAATTTATCGGAACCGCGACACGGTAGATATGGAGCAGTTTAATTTGCTCAAATGGTAGAGAATTAAGAGTTTAGAACCGATCTGGGGTAACTCAGGATCGGTTTCTTATCATAATTTTTTGTCGTAATTTTTTGTCGTAAGAAGTATGCCGATCGCTTCACAATTCACGGCTTTATAAGTATTTTGTATACTATTGTCTTCCCGAATGCAATTTCATCAGGACCTTCCCAAGTAGTCTATGTACATATAGCTAGATGATATGGTGTCAAAGTTATGGAAAAGGTTGTCGCGCCCCCCATCGATACAGTTAGAGCTTATTTGAGAGAAATTGGCCGTGTGCCTTTACTAACTCAGGAAGAGGAAATAATCTATGGTAAACAAGTCGTTCGACTGACCGAGCTGCGCAAAGTCCGATCGGGTCTCGAAGCGGATCTTGGACGGCCCGTCAGTCGAATGGAATGGGCCAGTGCAGCTAATCTGTCTGAAGTCCAACTTAAGCATTTGATTCAGCACGGCGAACGCGCCACTAAACGGATGATCGAGGCGAACTTACGGCTTGTTGTCTCTGTTGCTAAAAAATATCAAAAGCGCAATGTCGATCTGATGGACCTGATTCAAGAAGGCACCATTGGAATGCAACGTGGGGTGGAAAAATTTGATCCTAGTAAGGGCTATCGATTTAGCACCTATGCCTACTGGTGGATTCGCCAAGCAATCACACGGGCAATAGCGACCCAAAGCCGATCGATTCGATTGCCGATCCATGTTACCGAAAAGCTCAACAAGCTCAAAAAGGCTCAACGCGAACTTAGCCAAGCTCTTGGACGAGCTGCCACTACCATAGAACTCTCCGTTGCCCTAGATCTCTCTGCCGATCAGGTTCGTGAATATCTACAACACAACCGTTTGCCCATTTCGTTGGACATGAAATTGGGTGAAAATTCAGATACACATTTAGGCGATCTGCTAGAAGACCCTGGATTGTCACCTGAAGAGTTCACTAGCACTAACTCCCTTAAACAAGATATTCAAGGGCTGATGGTTCATCTAACTGACCAACAACAACACATTCTCAATCTCCGATTCGGCCTTGCATCTGGCCAGAGTATGACGTTGGCGGCGATCGGGGAAGAACTTGGACTCAGCCGAGAACGTGTCCGACAAGTGGAACGGGAAGCCCTCAATCGCCTGCGTAAGCAGAAACTCTGCATAACAGGATATCTCGTTAGCTAGCTCACTCTTAACTGACACTTTGAGGCATGGTCCTAAGGGTCCGAAGGGAGTTAATGCACAGCGGACAATCACAGCCAAACAAGGCGATCGAAGCATTGCTCTCTTCTTCCGAAAAATTAAACTCAGCCGGCGAGGTGAGATGGTCTGTGGCGTAGTCTACAGGCCTCACCTTTGGCGCATTTTTTAATATGCTAACCTTCTCACAGACCAAATTGAATCGGCTATGGCGTGACATCACACAGATTTGAGCTTCAGTGGCATTGCGATCGGGAACCGCGATATTCTGCTCGACACTTGTTTTCTCGATACTTTGGGCAGGCATAGCGGTAAGCCAGCAAAATGAAGAGCCAACTAAGGTGGGAAGGGCCAATAGATTGAGAAGTAAACGATTCATAGACTTAGTAGAATTGATTGCATATAGCGTAACGCGTTCTATGGAAATAGAACAAATTCACTGCCCAAACCACGCCTCAATTAGGCTCAGTTGAATAATTATGGCGATTAAGATAATCAACTGGCAAAAATGTCAATCCTTACAATAAGTTTTTCTAAAGCTTTCACAGAACCCTGTACACCGATCGGATTAAGCTCAGAATTCCTCGATATTATCCATAAGCCTAGGGAGAAAACACAAATTTGTCGATCGGGCTAAAAACGTCAAAAAAGCTTTGAAATCCAGTAAGATCAATACTTTCAAGACTTTAGTACAGGCCAGATCCGATCGCTCTGATAAGTATAAGTAAATCAAATCACCCCTAACGATTACGAATCCCATTCATCTTCGTACTCCATTAAGGTTGCAACAGCGAGTTTTTCCCGTAGTATCAAAAACGAAGTCGAAGATCGCACGAGCCAACTTTAAAGCTTCGGTTTTAATTCGTCTCTTGCGGATGTCGGCAACAAGTTTCAGAATTAAAGGCACATGTGCCAGTTCTAAATCTGACATTTCAAATCTACAGAGGATAATTCCAATGGCAACTTTCAAAGTTACCCTCGTCAACGAGGCTGAAGGCTTAAATAAAACGATCGATTGCGATGACGATACCTACATTTTAGACGCGGCTGAAGAAGCAGGTATTGACTTGCCTTATTCTTGCCGTGCGGGCGCTTGCTCCACCTGTGCTGGTAAAGTAACAGCCGGAACCGTCGATCAGTCGGACCAATCCTTCTTGGATGACGACCAAATCGAAGCGGGCTTCGTGCTGACTTGCGTGGCTTACCCCACCTCCAACTGCACCATTTCAACCCATCAAGAAGAAGCACTTTACTAAGTCTCATACCCGACTTAAGTTGAGCCTTCACTGTTGAGTTGAGTCTCAATTGCAAGTTAAGTGTGCTTTTCTCAGTAGAAAAAGCGATATCAAAGAGCGGAGGCAATCCATGAGGGTTCCTCCGCTTTTTAGCCTCAATGGTCAATTCCATCTCTAGTTCTGCTAGAGTATTGCCTACCTATCGTTGTTCGGTGCGCTCTAGATCTTGAGCGTTTTTCTGTGTGATTGCCATCTATCCAGGTAGCTTCGACCCAGTCACTCTCGGACATCTTGACATCATCGAACGAGGCGCACGTCTATTCGATCGAGTCATTGTTGCCGTCGCCCGCAACCCTAGTAAATCTCCTCTGTTCACCGTCGCCAAGCGTACAGAACAAATCAACAAAGCCATCCACCATCTACATAATGTAGAAGTTGATAGTTTCGAGGGATTGACTGTCAACTATGCTCAGAGTAAGGAAGCTACCGTTCTGATTCGAGGACTACGGGCCATTTCAGATTTTGAAATGGAGCTTCAGATGGCACATACTAACAAAACACTGTTTGACTCTATTGAAACTGTTTTTTTAGTGACTTCCAATGAATATAGTTTTCTAAGTAGTAGTATGGTTCGCGAAATATCAAAGTTCGGTGGACCCGTACATCATCTTGTTCCTCAACACGTTGCTCAGGATTTGCACCAATGTTACGTCAAAAACCAAACGCCCCTGACGGAAGAGCGCCCGAAAGCGCCGATGCTAGTGCAGCCAGCCTTGACATCCAACGAGAGCTAAACCGTCTAGAGGAGATGCTTCTAGACAGTCCTAGGGTTCCTCTGAGTCGTCGAACGATGATTGATGAAGAAACTTTCTTGGATCAGCTTGATGTGATTCGGCTAAGTTTGCCGGAGGCGTTCGACCAAGCAGAGTCGATTTTGAGGCAAAAAGAAGAAATTTTGGCCCAAGCTGAGCAGTATGCCCAAGAAATTATCGCAACCGCCGAACAGCAGGCATCTCAGATTTTAAATGAAACGGGAATCCTCCGTCAGGCAGAATATGAGGCTCAGCAAATTCGTCAACAAGTCCAGCAAGAGTGTGAATTAACCCATAGTCAGATGATGACCGAAGTGGAGCAGTCTCGCCGTCAAGGGTTGCGAGATTTGGAAGATGCACGGCGCGGAGCCGTTGAAGAGGCCGAGGAGATTCAAAAGGGTGCCGACGAATATGCGGACAAGGTTCTGCGCGATATGGAAGCCAACATGGGTGAGATGTTACGGATTGTGCGTAATGGTCGTCAGCAGCTTCGGATTAATCAGCCGGAAAATCGTAATGGAGCAGCTCGATCGTCCACCCGTCAGCCCTCGCAAACAGTAGCACCGTTGCCTGCTGATGGAAAAAACGGCGCTACCCCTCGCCCCCCTGCACGTCAACATGCACGGCGATAATATTTAACTATTTTGCAGATCGGTGCGCATCTAAATGGGTGGGTCAACGAATAAATCGATCGCATTAGGTTGCGATTCGAGTTTAGTTGATCAGATTTTTAGGTTGAGCCGGGGAAGCTTGCTCCACTTGCTTCGAGATTTCAGGATTATAAAGTCGCATGTAGTTCCAATAGTTGGCGAACACCGATTTCACATAACCCTGCGTTTCGTCATAGCGAATTGATTCAACGAACTCATCAGTATCCTGGGTCTTGCTTTGGCTCACCCAATCACTGACAGCACCCGGTCCAGCGTTGTAGCTTGCGACGGCTAACATGGAATTGCCTTGATAGGTTTTATGGGTAGAGTCGAGATACCAGGTTCCAAATTTAATATTGTCATCAACATTTTCTAATTTGTAGTCCTTAACTTTGATTTGGCTAGCAATCTCACTCGCAGTCTCCGGCATAATTTGCATCAATCCTGTTGCTCCAACCACCGATTGAATTTTAGATTCAAAGCGGGACTCTTGACGAATTAACGCTGTGACCAACATTGGATTAAGCTTACGATCGGCGGACCAGGTGGAAATGGTTTGCATGTAGGGGAAGGGGTAAAGCGCTTGCCAATAGCCGATCTCTTGCTTGAGACTTTGGACTTGCTTTTGTTCTTCGGGAATTGTGCGATCGTTCAAGTGGCTGATCATAAAAATGCCATTGAGATTATCACCCACACTCAGTCTCATCACGCCATCCGTGAATTGTTGGGCGACGGAGGGTTTGACGCGAGATTGATATTCCACTTGCCAATGAGACCATGCCTCTTGATCTTGGCCAAGGTGATGTAATTCTCTTAAGGCTTCGGAACCTGTGGGTAATTGACTGCGAAGTTTAGGGGGCGTGATTTGGGGCGTTAGGTCTCGAACGGAGTCAAAATCACCGACTTTCCAGCCTAACAACGAAGCCGATCGCCATGCGTAGTAGGAGTCAGGCCGAGCTTGTAGAACCGCTTGGAAATGCTTCATTGCATCGCCATTTTGTCCCCGTTTCATAGCCCATTTTCCAGCCCAAAATCCAGCCTGGGGAGCCAATTCAGCTTGAGGATTTCCGGTAATTACGGCATCTGCCCACTGCTGTGCAGCATCAAACTTATTGGCCTTGGCATATTGCTGAGCTATTGTCCATCGGAGTTCGGCTGCGGATTCACTAGCGGAGTGTTGATCTAATAGGACTTGCCGAGTTTGACTGGCGGTGGTCGGACTGTTGAGTTTTTCTTGGGCATTCGCTTTCGCCAGAAGAGCCTCAGGAGCCTTGTCCGGGTAGGCGGCTAAAATGCTGTCAGCATAGAGAATCGCATCTTGGGGCTTTTCAGCTAGATCGATTAAGCGAGTTAGGGCTAGTCCGGCTTCGGGGGTTCTGGGGAAGGATTTGACGACATATTGATACCGATCGCGGCTGCCAGATTTACCTGCAAGATGAAGACCACGGGCCGATCGGTATACGGTCAAGGCGCTGGCGGGAGAAAGCGCATAGGCAATGGCGGCTTTTTCATATTTTTGATTTTCCCATAGGCCAAAGGCGATCACTTCCCATTGTTGAGCGGTGAGTTGTTTGGCAAAGGTCTGGGTCAGTTGCTCTGTGCGATCGGCGTAGTCCTTGGCTTCTAAATCGTACTGAGCCAATTGAACTTGTAGGGCGAGCTGTTTGGGGTTTTGTTTAAGGCGTGCTTTTGCTAAATCGATCGCTTTGGGATGGGCTGGAAACTGGGCGAGGAGTTGCTCTTGATATTTTTTATCCTGTTGGCCTAACAAGGCTAGAGCTTCGGCGGCTGAGGGATCCTTGGGATATTGCTGAAGCAGTTGCTGGGCTGTTTTTAGGGCTTCGGGCGTTTGGTTCGCGGCGATTTGCGATTGGGCACGTTTTATAAGAATAGGACCGCTGAGAACGGCGTAATCCTTTTCCAAATCTTTCAATTGCTCTAATGCGTCCTGTGCTTTCCCAGAACTTAATAAATCACTGGCCAAAAGATATCGCGCTCGGTTGCGATCGAGGGATGGATCACTGATTTGAGCCGTTTTTTTGAGTAGTTCAGCCCGTTGGTTTGCGGTTTGGGTGACGACGGGCGTGACGATCGGGCTGGGAGAACCAATCCGATCGGTACTTGAATGGCTTGCAGATTTCCCAAAGGGCAAAATTCCGGCGAAGTTATTGCCTTTTTCGGCTCCTGGTTTGACGGTGGTGGATACTAGAATCCCGACACCAAAGGACATCATCGCCAAGCCTCCGACGATCGGCATCCATAGTTTTCGAGGCTGTTGACTGAATTCTTTGAGTGAGTGCAGTGACTTCTTCCACATAATCGTCGGCTCCGAAGGGTACGGGAGATTCCCCGATCTTCTTATAACAAATTTTTGGTGGAAAGGTTTAGAAATGTATACAGCAATTCTAAATTCGGAATGACCTAAACGGGGTACAGCCGATCGTTCGACCGCGAAATACCACTAATCTACATTCTGTTCACGGAAGTAATGTTACTTGTGATTTTTGTGGATATGATGTGCCACACACTTTGAAATCCTCGATTTGAATAATACACCCGTGACGATTTTTCTCATGATGTTTTCCACTAGAGTCGATAATTTCTAAATGAATTGTTGATTTAATTTCTTGACGACTTGAGTCCTGATCTGAAATGAACAAAAAAAGCTTTTCCGAACACGTAAATCTATAACTTTGTAGCCGAATATCTGAAGGCTTCAGAATCAGCGGATTGTTCCCGACTCCTTGTTCCGGGATTATTACACGATTTTTCCTGTTGCCTTCAAATGCTAGTCCGACCTTTGACAGAACAATAGATTGATTACCTAAATTTGCAAAAGCTAGATTTAGTACCAACATCGATTCAGAATGTGGGATATTCTCTGAAAACCAATCGAGCAAAGTAAGCTTGACTATCTGCGTCTTTCGCAGAAACTGAAAATACAAAGTAACTAGAGATACAGCGAAAGAGAGAGTAGCAACGACTAAAGCTAGGATCGCTAATATCAGTGGTAGGCATAGATTTTTACAGGTATTGATAGCATAATCATATTTTGGTTAGACACGGAGTAGCTTCAAAGGGCTGTTCTAGTTAGAATCTCGCCTTACCCATACTCTAAATTTCAATAGATCATTATTCAACTATGCCCCAACGCCTGAAACGAAGCGGTCGAACTATTTGCTAGGTAGAAACTGTCTGCATATCTCCTTGGGATTATCGAGAAACTTTCTCACTATCCTACCCGCCGATCGTTACCGCTCCGCTGTATGGAGCTTGGCGATTATTGCCAGAATCTGGTTTGATCTAATAACTCGGCAACAACACCGTAAACGTACTGCCCACTCCTACCGTAGAATTCACCTTAATCTCGCCATTATGCGCTTCCACAATCCGTCTCGTTAGATGGAGTCCCAAGCCACTCCCCGATCGCTTGTGTTTCCCCGTCACAAAAATCTCAAACAACATTGTATGTTCATCCACCGGAATCCCCGCCCCCGTATCCTGAACCGCCAACTCAATAATCGGTGTTTTTCGGTTTAAAAGTGCCCCTGGATTCGTCGTCAAATTCAACGTTACCCGGCCCCGATCGGTAAACTTCACCGCATTCCCCACCAAATTCGTCATCACCCGATACAACTCCATCCGATCGCCCTTCACCAACAACGGACCGACAGGTACACCCACCAACTCCAACACCAATCCCTTATGAATTGCGATCGGTGACAACTCTTCCACTACTTCACTCGCCAAAATTGTTAAATCAACAGGCGAAAAAATCAGCGCTTTCCGACCCGCTTCATAGCGATACACTTCTAGCAACATATTCACCATCGTCAACAGATTTTGATTACTGCGACTCATTATTTCGATCGCCTCCTGCACATCACTCGACAAGTCCCCCATCACGCCTTGAGCCAACAAACTCAACATCCGATCGGCGGCCACCATCGGCGTTCGTAAATCATGGGTCAACCGCCACACAAAATCTTCTCGCTGACGCGCAATCTGGTCCCGCTCAGCCACACTATGCTTCAGCCGCAACAGCGATCGGACCCTCGCCATCAATTCATCATATTCAACGGGTTTACGAATAAAATCATCCGCCCCCGTATCTAACCCTCGGGCCACACTCAGTTGGTCATAGGCCGTAATTAGCAAAATCGGAATGAAGGGTAAATCAATATTATTGCGGACCCGGCGCGTCACTTCATAGCCGTCCATCACGGGCATCATCACATCTAATAAAATCAAATCAGGTAGAAATTCATCAATTTTAGATAACGCTTCCTCGCCATTCTCTGCGGTCTCGATCGCGTAGCCTTCCTCTTGCAGAATGCTCTGAATCAAAAAAATATTGTCAAGGGAGTCATCCACAATTAGGACGCGATCGACTTTGGTTTGTTTGACAAATGGAGCATGATTCATTGCAACTGGACTGAGTGAATGGGCAAACAAGGTTAAGTGACGGGAACAACAGTGTAGATTTTTTCTACCACTCTAGGTAATGGTTGGTTTTTTATTAATTTAGCGTCACTCTCAAGATAGATCTACAGGTGAAACTTGTGATCAAACCTAATATTAAATCTCTAGCTCTACCGATCGTCCGCAATATGCCCAAGAGAGAATCCCGGTTCTATCTTAGTATTCCTAGGTTAGAACCCTGGAATCAGGGTAAAGTTCTGATGAAGTCATGGGCTGAATGAATGGAAGACATGGCAAAGCGAATTTTGGGATTGGATCCTGGGTTGGCGACGTTGGGGTTTGGGGCATTGATCTGTGTGCCTGCTGTTGGACGACAAGCGGCAAAAGTGGAAGTGTTGGATTATGGGGTAATTCAGACTCCCGCCGGGGAAGATGTGGGAAAACGTCTCGTTATGCTCCATGACGATTTGCATAGCTTGGTGGAGATGGTGAAGCCGGATCTCGTCGCGATCGAAAAGCTTTTCTTTTATAAAATGGGAAATACAATCTTAGTTGCTCAGGCGCGGGGCGTGTTGTTGTTGGTGTTGGCTCAACATAATTTACCGATCGTTGAATTTACCCCAGCCCAAATAAAACAAGCGGTCGCAGGCCACGGAAATGCGGAGAAACGAGATGTCCAAGAAGCGGTGATGCGGGAGTTGGGGCTTGAGAAAATCCCGCGTCCGGACGATGCGGCAGATGGGTTGGCGATCGCGCTAAGTGCTTGGTTTCAGTGTTGAAGCACTCAGCGCAATTACGGATCTTTATTGAGCCGAGAGTTTAGTGGTATCAAGATTGATTAACGGCAGCGCGCCATTGCCACCCATGACTTGAGGAAATTTACCATCCCACTTTTCGATCGCTTGCTTTTGCAATAGTTCTGGCGTTAGAGTTTCCCGCAGCAATCGCTGGGCTTCGGCTTGTCCTTTTGCACGGTTAACGTTGGCTTCCGCTTCTTGTTCGGCTTCTTGAGCCACATAGACGGCACGTTGAGCACGTTGTTCGGCAATTTGCTTTTCTTCAACAGCTTTGGAAAATTCGGGGGAGAATTCTAAATCGACAACACTGGTATCCAAAATAATGATGCCGTATTTGTCGAGTCTTGCGCCTAGGGCTTGATCAAAATCTTCTTTTAATTCATCGCGGCGAGTGATCGCTTCTTCGACGGTACGGCGGGCGGCGGCGATTTTGAATGACTCTTGGGTTTGGGGTGCGATGATTTTGGAGACAATGTTCTGGAGACTACCTTGGGTTCTGCGAATATCCACGACTTTAATTGGATCTAGGCGAAAGTTGATGGCAAAACTCGCGGTTAAATTTTGCAAGTCTTTAGTTGAACTTTGGGCGGGGACTTCAAATTTCTGAACCGTAAGGTCATAAATATCAACATTAGAAATCAGGGGTGCCTTCAGGTGAAACCCTTCGAGTAATACCTCTGGCTGTGCTTTTCCTAGAACACTCAATACGCCTGCTTGTCCTGGGTTCATGATGATCGTGGAATTGAATCCAAGAACCAGGAGAATGGCCAATAGTCCGAAGATCATGGACTGTTTAAATGTTATGGGGGTATTCATAAGAATGGTTGGAGGGGTTGGGATAATTAGACAGAATCAGATCGATCATCGGATGCCGGATCAACTAAAGCGTTTGAGGCCATAAGAGGAGCAAGGGCTTCAGCGAGCGACAGTTCAGGAGGATGTATTTCTAGAATCCGAATTTTAAGACGTTGACCTTCGCGAAGGGTGAGGGGATCCGTCGGGCGAAGTACGCCTGCTTCATAGATGACTGTCAGATCGGCCATTGGGGTATGAGAATGAATTGAGGTTATATTTTATTGTAGGCTTAAACTTCCTAAGTCATCGTTATTTAATTATGACTTATTTGTATTCTGGATTTGAACAATGTATCTTTATGGCCTAGTGCATCGCAGTGCGATCGAAATGTTGGCAATCAGCGAGATTAATGGAATTGCTGGTGATTTAAGCTGGCGAGAATCAGGTGAACTGGGGGCCATTGTAGAGGATGGTTTTCCAGCCCAAGCCTGTGCTAGTTCTGAGGCGGCATTGATCGAGGCGATTGTTAGTCACGATCGGATATTGTTGTCAGTATTTGCCATTCAAACTATTTTGCCGTTACGATTTGGGACTGAATTTGCGTCAGAACAGGCTCTCATTCAGCATCTTGAGAAAAATCAAATTGGCTATCTAAGGGCGATCGATGCGTTACAAAATAAGGCCGAAATCAGCCTTAAACTATCCGCTACCCAAGCCGAAATGGAACCGATTCCCGTTGAGCTTAAGGGACGTGCATACTTCCTTGCGAAAAAAGAACAATCCCAACAACAGCAATTCATAGAACAATATCTCGATCGCGATCGTGCATTACTCTTACAACAACTATCCGATCGGGGAATCCAAGTGTTTGAAAAAGCTGTGGATCATTATTTGTTATTGTGCGATCGGCATTTCGATTTGGAATTAAGTCTGGAGCGTTGGCAAATGAAAATGGGAGAATCCGATCGTACAAATCAACCTAAAAACCAATGGATTTGGAAGATTAGTGAAGAACTTCCGCCCTACCATTTTTCGGGGGAACTGTTAAATCTTGCGAATGAACTCTAGCTCAACTATTCGTTCTCAACTTAGTATATTTTCTTCTACGATCGGCAACCACTTCGAGAATGTTGCGGCCTGACCCATATCGTTCCCGTAGCGATCGGTTACGGTCCAAATCGTAGCATTCTCAATCCAAAATCGCTTGCCCGTATGGGAAATCCGAACACCGCCATAATTTTGAATATAGCCATTGTTTTTAGCTTCAAGCAGCAACCGATCGCGATCGATTTGAGCCACGGGTTCAGCGGAGAGACGCGATGGAAGTTTAACGAAATGTGCCCAATCGAATTCCCATAGATTTAATGCTGTTTGATTGCCGTAATTAAAAACTGGGTCCGGTTGAGTATCGTGGGAAACTATTACAAAGTTGGCATGAAATAAATTATTGGCTTGGATTTCAATAGAAAGAGTCCGATCGATCAGATCATTCCCCGTCAGAGCTTTGAAACTATTTAGAAGATGCTGAGAATGTTCTATTACCGATGCGGTAAGCAGAATAGACATATTAGAACTAGACATAGAATAAGCCTAAATGTAAATGTATCCTAAATTTTACCGACAATTAGGAGCCTCGAAAATCCATCTATTGTATTAAATCTGTATTCATAAAAATGGGGATAACCGATCGCGCATCCCCAGATAATTCTATCAATTCAAGCTGACTCAAACACTCATGAATACTTGTAAGTACCTATGAATACGCGTAAATACTCAAGTCAATGTTTTCAGATTCATTGATTTTGCCGCAGAACGTGATTAAGTCTAGCGAGCAGAAGGCATCAATACGGTGTCGATCACATGAATTACCCCATTACTGGCTTTAACATCAACGGCAGTCACTTTGGACTTGTTGATTGTTACACCGCTCTTTTGAACTAAGACATTTACCGTATCGCCTTCAACGGTCTTGACCTTACCCGACTTGAGTGTCGTTGAAAGAACTTCGCCAGATATTACGTGGTACGTCAAGATTTTGACCAGTTGGGCCTTGTTTTCAGGCTTCAACAACGTCTCAACTGTCCCTTTAGACAACTTTGCAAAGGCCGCATCTGTGGGTGCAAACACAGTAAATGGACCGGGTTCTTTCATAGTATCCACAAGACCAGCGGCTTCCAATGCTGCGGTTAGTGTTTTGAACGAGCCATTGGCCGATGCAACGTCTACGAGAGTATTTTTGGATACTTTTTTAGAGACTGGCACACCGGATTTGTTGGGTGAGGCGATCGTTGGCTTGGGCATGGGAGTGACAGATGGGGGCTGAGATACTGCCATTTCCGCTGCCTTAACAGGGGTGCTTCTTGCGATCGTAGTAGCGGTCAAGATGCTCGCTAGCCCTAACAAATGAGCTACATTCAATTTGATTGACATAGATAATATTGTCCAAGGATTGTAAGTGTACCCTATCTAAATGACAGCCCAAATCTCAATTTTCACTCAATAAGACATGATAATTGAGACTCAAATGTATAAGACTGCATTATTCCGTCAAACGATGAGTATTTTATTGGGTTTCCGCCGATCCTGCAATTTCATCAAAAATTTGAATTTTACCCGAAATTATGATTATTTAGTAACTCCCGAAACCATCGCACCGCCCGCAATCCAGCCCGTACTCCAAGCACTTTGAAAATTAAATCCTCCCGTTACACCATCAATATCTAGAACTTCTCCCGCAAAGTATAACCCTGGACAAATGCGGCTTTCCATTGTTTTGAAATCGACCTCTTTTAGATTCACTCCACCACAGGTGACGAACTCTTCTTTAAACACACCTTTCCCGGTGATTTGATAGGTTCCATTCAGTAATTCTTTTAGTAATGAATTAAGCATGGGTTTCGATAAATCCGACCATCGCATTTCCGGTAAAATGCCTGCCGCGATCGTGAGGCTTTCCCAAAGACGACGAGGCAACATGACGGGACATTGTGCGGCAACGGTTTTGCGGGCGAGTTGAGATTTCACTTTAATTAAACTATCCTTCAGCGTCTCGGGATTGGTGTTGGGGAGCCAATTGATGTTGAGTGCGGCGTGGTAATTCATTTGGTGTAGTAATCTTGCGCCCCAAGCCGATAGCTTTAGGACGGCGGGTCCGCTTAAGCCCCAGTGGGTGACGAGGAGTGGACCGAATTGTTCAAATTTGGCGCCAAGTTCGGGGCCATTAAGTTTGAGTTTGGCGATGGGTACGGAAACACCGGGAAGATCTGTGAGTCGGGGATCTCGAATGTTGAAGGTGAATAGGGAGGGGACGGATTGTTCAAGGGTGTGGCCAAGGTCCTTTGATATTTGATGCCCGACTGCACTGCTGCCTGTGGCCAGAAGCACCCGATCGCATTCCAAGGTTTCATCATTCCGAAAGACCAGCGTGAATCCATCGTCCTGACGGATTATTTTTTTTACAGCGGCCTGGGTTTTAATTTTTACACCCGCCATGGTCGCACTTGACGTTAGGCAATCAATGATAGTTTGAGAGCTGTCGGATTCTGGAAATAGACGACCGTCGGATTCGGTTTTTAGTTTCACTCCCCGATCGGTAAACCAAGCCACGGTGTCACGAGGTTGAAATCGGGTAAATACTCCGCGCAATGCTTTACCCCCGCGAGGATAATTTTGTACTAGTGCAGCAGCGTCGTAGCAAGCGTGGGTGACGTTGCAGCGGCCTCCACCAGAAATTTTAACCTTGGCGAGAACTGTCGGTCCTGCCTCGAATAGGGTCACCTGAGCATTAGGGTTTGACTCCGCCGCTGCGATCGCCCCAAAAAAACCTGACGCGCCTGCTCCAATCACGACGATTCGCACTGTAATTCTCCCTAAATTGTTAGCTTGATATCATACCGATGGGAGGGTACGTTTAGGGGGATTTTTAGGTCTTGAATTTGAATATTGGCTAAGTCTTCTAATTTGGAAATCGTGAGTTCAGTACCTTCAGCGATCGTCTTAAGAAATTCGCCAACAGAATCTTTGAATCCCCAGCGGTTCTTAATTAATTGATTTCCCTTTCAAGTACCATCGTAGCCATTGCCAGCCAAACAAAATCACAAATGCTGGATTATTAATCACATAGCGTTTCCACAATCGCCTTGGCTCCATGATCAAACGGTAAAGCCATTCCAAACTACAGCGCATCATCCATTTTGGAGCTTGGGAAACTTCTCCCGTATGAAACCGAAATGCGGCTCCAACCCCGATCGTCACCGCCTGAATTTTTGATTGATTCTGCGCCATCCAAAATTCCTGCTTTGGACAACCCAATGATACAAACACCACTGCCGCCCCCGATGCATTAATCCGATCGCAATCTTGTTGTTCTTCTTCCGGTGTTAGAGTTCTAAAAGGCGGTGAATATGACCCTGCAATTTGTAATCCTAAAAAATTATTAACCAATTGATCTTGCAATTTCCCTAGGGTTTGCCAAGATGAACCATATAAATAAATTGGCAATCCCAACTGGGCGGCCCGATCGCACCAAGCCAACATCAAATCTGGACCATAGACTCTCGTTTGATCTAAATGCCCTAGTAGGCGTAATCCAAACACAATGGGCATCCCGTCCGGGGTTACTATTCTTGCACCATTTACCACCGATCGGTAGTCTCGATTCCAAAATGCTGTCATGATCACATGTACATTCGCTGCAATCACATAACCCGATTGTTTTGCCGTCGTCAATTCAACTAAGCGATCGCATACCAATTCGTAACTTGTACAATCGACCGATGACCTTAAAATTTTCGCCCGCATGGGTTGAGCTTGAATAATCACGGTAGACTCCTAGTCACGATCGGAATTTCCAGTTTACCGATCGCATATTTCACCATCAATCGATATCCAAACTTCAGTAAACCCAGCAATCCCCCATAACACCACACAATCCGAATCATTTCTCGAAATCGCCGCCCCTTTCCCGTCGTCGTCAAATTCTCTCCCGTCACGCGATACCCAGCAAATATAGGATTCACCCGTACAAAATCATAATATTCTGAAACCCGAATCCAATAATCCCAATCAAAACCGTATCGATATAAAAGAGATAATTCACCGATTTTTAAAATGACTTCTCGGCGCAAAAAAGTCGCAGGTTGAGTAATAAAATCATGGGTTCGCAACTCTTCTTTTGAATAGTCTCGAATATTGGTCACAGGTTTTAAAACTGTATCACTTCCATCTATATAAACTGCTTCGCCATAAATTACATTGACGTGAGGCTGCGATCGAAAGTGCTGCGCTACTAATTCTAATGTCTGATCCAAATAAATATCATCAGCATTCAACCAAGCAAATATATCACCCGTTCCCAATGCCCAACCCCGATTAATTGCGTCAGCTTGACCCAGATCCGCCGATCGAATAATTTTAATTTGGCTATGATTTTCATATTTTTTTAATACATTAACAGTTTCATCTGTCGAGCAATTATCTAAAATGAAATACTCAAGATCTACAGTTTTACAACATTGCTTTAAAACACTTTCAATAGTGCGTTCTAAATAGCAACCTTGTTGATAAGACGGAGTAACGATCGTGAATTTCATAGATTGAACTTCGCAGATTAAAACGGAGGACTAGGGGAAATCATCGGTAGAACAACGGGGTCTACTTTTGGCTGTGGAAGTGAGGCTTGTGATGGTTGTGGGGTATCAGGTTTGACGATCGCGATGCGCGGTAAATCAATTCTGAATGCCGATCCTTTCCCCAGTTGACTTGTTACTGTAATGTGTCCGCCCATCATCTGAATCAGCCATTTTGTAATCGCTAATCCGAGTCCGCTACCTGAATGCCGACGAGTTGTGGATTGATCAATCTGTCGAAATTCTTCAAAAATATAAGGGATATTCTCTGCTTCAATTCCAATACCTGTATCCCGAACAATTATGGTGATTCTATCTTCTCCGACTTGATTTACTTCAACCCTTACACTTCCACTATCCGTAAATTTCACCGCATTAGAAAGTAGATTTACAATCACCTGCCTCAAGCGAGTTCGATCCGTCACAATAATATTATTGCTTAATTGACTTTGCATTACTAAAATGATTCCTTTTTGTTCGGATAGCGATCGTAATTCATCTATAGTTACATTCAACAAACTCGATAAATTCAATTTTTCGAGTTTCATATCCAAACGACCTGCTTCAATTTTCGATAAAGTCAGAATGTCATTAATTAAGCCAAGTAAGTTCTTTCCATTATTAAAAATTCGCCCCACCATATCAAGCTGAAACTCATTTAATTTTTGGCGTTGCAAAATTTGAGAAAAACCAATAATCGCATTCATCGGAGTCCTTAATTCGTGGGACATCGTAGCGAGAAAATGGGATTTTACTTGAGCGGCTTCACGAAGCTTTAAATTTTGAATTTGAATTTGTTGACGTTGGCTTTCCATCTCTTGGTTTTGTTGTGATAACAACGTATTTTGAAAGGCGAGGCGTTCTTCCCGTTTTTCTAGCGCATTAATCAATTTTGCATTATCAATGGCGATCGCGGCCTGTTCACTAAATGCCATTAAAAGCCGTAGATCTTCCTCATCAAATGCAGCTTCATCCTCCCAATTCCCCAATGCCAACACCCCAATCCGGCCCGCCTGAGGTGACTCGATTGCCACCACGCACAGGGCAGATGGAACAGTTTGGATGATTAATTGATCATCTGCCAATTGGTTCTTATTTAGCACTAAATCTGCCGATCGCAATACTGCCGATTTTCCGGTACTAAATACCTGTCCAATAGCTCCATTCTCTAGGTCGAAGGTACTCTCAATGCTAAATCCCGATCGGACCAAGCCAGTCGTCGCCACTAAATTCAGGTTTTTTTGCGGAGAAAATAACAGTCTGGTGCTGTCATTAGGGTTGTGCAACGCGATCGCCCCAAATTGACTATCAGGAATCGCCGCACAAACCCCATCGATCATCGTTTGAAACAATCCTGGCAAATTTGTCAACCGCTGATTCAACAGATTGGTTAGACGCTGAAGGGTATGAAGTTGCTGCTGGTTGCGGCCTAGACTCATGACCACACGATTTCGGACTTTTTCAGTATCTTGGACCACTTGGCTAAGACGATCGTTATCCTCCAAGACCTGCTCAATTTGTAAATTCATCGATCGCCCACCATGCAGCGCCCTAGTCAGCCGTAAAGCACTCCAAATTTTCTGACGGAGCAAGTCTGGAGTAATCTCGTCATAGACTACATATTCTCCCGCTCCCTGCTCCAACCATTTCCACCCCTGACGCTGGTCCGATTCCGCCATCACCATTACGATCGCCGGGGCTTTTGGGTGATCTCGCAGTGCCTCTAACAGAGATAAACTGTTGCCATCTGTTAACGACCACAATATCAGGACAGCATCAAAGCGATCGGTTTCTAATGTTGCGATTGCGATCGCTTGGCTTTCGGTCTCGACGGCAGGGAAATTGATTCCGGCCAGATCCCAAGATTGGCAGATGAGAGCACGATTGACAGTACTGCCTCCTGCAATGAGGAGTTTAATGTCAAACTTCATTTTTTAAGCTGACAGGTTTAATAAACATTGACGGTGGTAGTTTGCCCGATTTAATCTATAAACTTAAGGTGATTCATGCAATCGATCGTATGGCAATCTTGGATTAATAATTAATAATTTCTTGCATAAAATTTGGGTAGAAGTGAAATCCGATGAACGATATTAGAATTGCGCTGATCGAAGACCATGATTTGACACGCGTTGGAATGCGGACCGCACTTCAGCAAAAGTCAGGGTTTCGTGTGGTGGGCGAGGCATCCAATGGGACTGATGGTATGCGGTTAATCACTACAGTACGGCCTGATGTGGCGATCGTGGACATTGGCTTGCCCGATATTGATGGAATTGAGCTAACCAAGCGTTTTAAGCAAGCTCAGGCCGATGCGGGCTATGAGACCAGGGTGTTGATTTTGACCCTTCAGGATTCTGAAGAAGTTGTGATGGCGGCGTTTGCGGCAGGTGCAGACTCGTATTGCATGAAGGATGTCAGCCTCGATTTGCTGATAGAAGCACTGAAAGTCACCCATGAAGGTAATTCTTGGATTGATCCTGCGATCGCTCGTATTGTGTTACGTCAATCCCAACAGCCCGCTCCCAGAACTATTGCAGGTCTGTCGCCGGACGATGAAATTCAATCTTATCCATTGACTGATCGAGAATTAGAAGTGTTGCAACTAATCGTTGATGGCAACAGCAATGCCTCTATCGCCGATAAGCTCTTCATCACGGTGGGAACAGTCAAGACCCATGTTCGTAATATTCTAAACAAGCTTTGTGCTGACGATCGGACCCAAGCGGCGGTTCGGGCATTGCGTACCGGACTAGTGTGCTAAGAACTAAATTTGGCTAGACGATTGATGCGCTGCTTCAAGATTATGACTAGCACAGGGCGATGATTGGTTTAGGATCATCGTTGGCGATAATTGATTTGATGGTCTAACTCAGAAATGACATCTGCAATGTTTAAATGAAAGGCAACTCTTTTGTCTACGATTCGATGCCTGATATTGCTCCGGTTACTCGAAATGAACTCCAGCAACGCCGTCGGCAGCTCAGAACGAATCGGCGTAATCGTTTGCTTCAGACTTCTTGGCGTTCTGTTGTGGTGTTGGGACTTGCTGCGGCAACGGTATGGATTATTCTTCAGCCCAATTGGGTCATTCGACGATCGGAACAGGTGAAAATCGAAGGCAATCGCTTCCTCGCTACCCAAAGCATCCGATCGCTATTGCCCATTCAGTATCCTCAATCATTACTGCGGATTCAGTCGTCCCAAATTTCCGAGGCACTCACTACTAAGGCACCGATCGTAGAGGCCGTTGTTGAACGCCATCTTTTTCCTCCAGGATTGGTCATTAAGGTCCGAGAACGTGAACCCGTCGCCCAGGCAATTTATGGCAGTGGTGGCAAGCCTGCTCAGAGCGATTCTAAAATTATCGTAAAAGGAGAGAAAGGGAAGGCAACCGACAACTCTAATCCTTCTCTTAATCCAAATCCGGGTAATTCAGCAAAAGCTGCGATCGATTCAACCCCACCGGACGCATTCTTAGACGAGAACGGGATGATTTTACCCATTGAGAGCTATGCAGAATTGAACCAAGGGATAAAATTACCGGATCTGAAAATTCTGGGAAATCCCGATGTCTATCGGAGTCAATGGACTTCGTTTTATCCAATTTTGCGCCGAAGTCCCGTGAAAATTCAGAGTATTGACTGGCAAAATCCTGCCAATATTCGGATCAAGAGTGATATTGGCTGGATCCATCTAGGTCCATTGGGACGGTCTTTTACACTTCAGATGCAACAGCTGGACAAGATGCGACAGATGGATAAACGTCTGCCCCCCGAGCAAATCGATCACATCGATCTGAGAAATCCCAACAATCCCACCATTCAACTCAAAAATAATCGAAGTGTCGCCCCAAAATCCTCAGAGGAGTCCGGCTTATAGAAGTCTCTCCCTGAGCCTGATTTAGGCTGAATAGCCAGATAATTTGAGTGATCCCAACAGGATTTTTTACAGATTCAGTTGACAGGATTCAGTTTTGCTCGCAGGATTTAGTACAATTAGTTTTCAATTCAATCTCAGCGATTCATCACAAAATCCTGAAGTTGAAGCTGTAACCATTGAATGGCTGCAAACTTCTGATTCATCACCAGTTTGCTATGCACTGTGTTTGTTCTAAATTCCGTGTTTTCCACGTTGTTACTAGACCACTCACAAGACTTCAGGTCCATCTATGACCCTTTTTGTCCGGAATTCCAATGACGCCTAGCAATGCCTCCCCATCCCCAATGCTCGATCGATTGTATCCGCCAGACCCTGAGACCAAACACGCTCGGGTTTCGGTGATGGGTTCTGCTACGGGGGCAGCGGATAATGTCTATGCCTTTGGCGATACGGGCAACCATGCAGGAGCGGAGGGAGCTTCGCCTATGGAGCCGAAGTTTGGAGAAAAATTAAAGAGTGGTGACATTGTGCCGAGTAGCGTTGCGAAAATTAAAGTCATTGGTGTAGGCGGAAGCGGCGGTAACGCGGTGAATCGGATGGTGGAGTCCGATGTCAATGGGGTGGAGTTCTGGTCAATCAATACCGACTCTCAAGCATTGACCCAATCTGCGGCTCAAAAACGACTTCAGATTGGACAAAAACTTACCCGAGGACTGGGGGCGGGCGGCAATCCTGCGATCGGTCAAAAAGCGGCGGAAGAGTCCCGCGAGGAAATTGCAGCGGCCCTTGAAGGTGCGGATTTAGTCTTTATTACGGCAGGCATGGGCGGCGGAACAGGAACAGGCGCGGCCCCGATCGTCGCTGAAATCGCAAAGGAATTGGGTGCGCTGACCGTGGGCGTTGTGACCCGTCCATTTACGTTTGAAGGTCGTCGTCGTACTAACCAAGCGGATGAAGGATTGAGTGCGCTTCAGGGTCGTGTTGACACCCTGATTGTGATTCCCAACGACAAGCTACTTTCCGTTATTTCAGAAAGCACCCCTGTTCAGGAAGCCTTTCGCACTGCTGACGATGTGTTGCGCCAAGGTGTTCAGGGAATTTCAGACATTATTATTATTCCCGGTTTGGTAAATGTAGATTTTGCTGATGTTCGAGCCGTGATGGCGGATGCTGGATCCGCGCTGATGGGCATCGGAATTGGGTCGGGTAAATCTCGCGCTCGGGAGGCCGCCATGGCCGCGATTTCGTCGCCGTTACTGGAAGCCTCGATCGATGGAGCGCGGGGTGTGGTGTTCAACATTACTGGCGGGTCTGACTTGACCTTGCGGGAAGTGAGTGAAGCAGCAGATATTATTTATGAGGTTGTGGATCCAAACGCGAATATTATTTTTGGTGCTGTTCTTGATGAGAAGCTCCAAGGTGAAATCCGAATTACGGTGATTGCGACAGGCTTTACGGCTGAAGTTCAAGCGCAACAGCAAATAGCGGCCCGAAATCTAGGCGCGCCCCGATCGCTCGGTAATGTTCCTCAAGCTTCTGAAGCATCTCACCCCGCCAGAACGCCTTTACCGAAGACTCCTCCTTTGCCTAATGCTGGACTTGATATTCCTGAGTTCTTGCAGCGCCGTCGTCCGTTGAAATAAGGGTTTCCCCCTCACCAAACTGATTAGGGGGATCTTGAGATTTAGAGAGATCCTCCAACCAGCATCACTGAAATCCGATCGCCTGCCTCAACCATGATCTTTCCAACAGGTATTATGGCCAATGCAGTACTGCCTGCAAGATTGACTAGATTTCCCGAACTGCCGCTGCCCATTGCAGGACAAAATTGTAAATCGTCAGCACTACCGAGGATTGTGCCACACAGGTAACTCTCCCGTTTGCCATCGGATTTTAGCGGTTGGTGGGTGATCGCGGTGACGAATAACGGCGACCATGGACTGATTTGACCCGATCGTTTTCGTAGTGCAGGCAGCACAAATCGCCAAAATGTCACCAGTGCTGATACTGGATTTCCGGGCAGCCCAAAATAAAGCTTTCCCCTTGGAAAAGTCGCAAATGTGAGTGGCTTTCCGGGTTTAATGGCAATCGATCGAATTAAAATCTCCCCGCCCAACTCATCGAGCAATTCTTCAACATAGTCATAGTCCCCTACCGACACCCCCCCAGATGAGATCACAACATCACAGCGACGGGTTCCATCCTTCATCGCCTGTTTGAGACTTGTACGATCGTCCTTTACCGAACCCAACGCGATCGCGTCAAATCCTGCCTGGCTCAACAATGCTAATAATGCAGTTTGATTAGAATCAACAATTTGTCCCGGCTGAAGCACTTGATCCGGCAACACCAATTCATCGCCTGTTGATAAAACTCCTACTCGAAGCCGCTTAAATACAGGCACCATCAGACATTGAGCCGCTGCCAAGACCGCGATTTCAGGCCCGCCAATCCGCAATCCCGATCGTAAAAGCGGTTCCCCCGATCGGTAAAAGCTACCCTGATGCCGAACGAAATGCCCGGACTGCGGCGGGGCTTGATTAATGTGCAGTCGATCGCCCGATCTCATTGTCCATTCCTGCATCACCACCGTATCCGCGCCCTTCGGCAGCATTGAACCCGTTAAAATTCTCGCTGCTTGGCCTGCTCCGATCGAACCCTGTGGCACAGAACCCGCCGGAATTTCCGAGATCACTTCTAGCTCAATGGGATTGTCCGTAGAGGCATCCGCAACATCGGCATAACGCACCGCATAGCCATCCATAGCCGAATTATCCCAATGGGGAAAATCCAAAACACTCTCCACGGACTGGGCTAACAGACCGCCGATCGCGGTGTACAACGGCACCTGTTCAACCTCCAACTCCAAGGGCTGAGCCGCATTCAAAATAATCGCCGTCGCTGCGTCAACTGAAATCATCCTTAAATCTCCTTAAGAAAAGCAGAGCAATGAAAATAGATCTTGAAATCAATGCGCGAAATGTCTACTCCTATGAAATAATGGATATTCGTGTTTGAAACAAGTACCTCCCCTTAGAGGTTTTAACCCCATGGCAAAAAGTAAAGGCGTAAGAATTGTGATTACGCTCGAATGTACCGAGTGTCGGACCAATCCAGACAAGCGATCAGCGGGCGTGTCTCGTTACACCACGATGAAAAATCGTCGTAACACCACAGCACGTCTGGAACTCAGCAAGTTCTGCTCCCACTGCAACAAGCACACTGTCCATCGCGAAATCAAGTAAGAATTTGGGTAGGCAGTTGTGAGATTAGATGCTGAAACGCTATTTTCTCCCTGTCAATACATTTTCTACAGAACGCCGTTGGAAGTTTTGAAAGGCTCTTGTAGCCCAAAAAACTCAGAATCTACAAATTCTGTCCAATTCATCGAGTAGGTAAATCATGGCTTATTTCCGTCGTCGAGTTTCTCCCATTAAGCCGGGCGATCCGATCGATTATAAAGATGTTGAACTGTTACGTAAGTTTGTTACGGAGCGCGGAAAGATTTTGCCCCGGCGCATTACTGGCTTGACCTCACGTCAGCAACGTGACCTCACAACCGCTATCAAACGTGCGCGAATCTTGGCATTGCTGCCATTTGTGAATCAAGAGGGTTAGTTTTCTTAGAGAATCTAATATTAAATTTTGGTAAAATTCTCGCTCTTTTCTGTAATGGGAGAGAGCGAGTGTTTTAGATAAGGACTGGACTGAGTTGTTAATCTGAATAGAGCGCTGTTCCCCATGGAAAAGGGTACGTTAGTTGAATTTCGAGTTGGAGGCGATCGGCGACTGGCCGTTATTGACCGTCCCGAGGGAAAAAAGAATTTTATTGCGATCGATGAGCGGGATCATTCCCATACTTTGCATCCTCGCCAAATCGATTATCAAGTCCCTGGACAAGGGTTGAAGTCTACTGAGATTGCGGCATTTTTAAAGGGCATCCAAGATTATCTCGATCCATCTAGTTTAGAAGTCGCTTGGGAACTCGTGACCGAAGAAGGTGGCGGAATCGTTCCAAAAGAACTCGCTCAACTGCTTTTTTCATCGATTGAGCCGGAGCAGTGCTATGCCTCTCATATTTTGTTGTCGGACGATCGGCTTTACTTTAAGCAAAAAGGCGATCGGTACGAACCACGCCCCAGCACTCAGGTCAACGAACTTAAGCATCAGTCCCAAATGGAGCAACAGCGCCAACAGGAATGGCAAAGCTTTATTCTCCGACTACGAGACCATGTAGAAGCACGGCGTATTGATTCTGGCATTCCTATTCCGGTTTGGCTTAATTCCGATCGGCCTCGAATTGAAGCACTGGAAAAATATGCAACCTTTGGGGATGAGTCATCCTCACGGCTTAACGCTTTGGAGACTTTAGCTGCCGTTAATGCTCCAGAAACAATGCAGGGCGCATTGCAATTGTTGGTAGATTTGGGCGTGTGGAGTCCCCACGAAAATCTTTTCCTTCGACGCAGCTATATGCCTGTCCAATTCACTTCAACGGTTAATGACTTGGCCCACGATTATTTGGCCTCCGCCCCCCCTGACTTGGATACCGATCGTCTTGATCTAACCCACCTCAAGGTCTATACCATTGATGACGAGAGCACCTTAGAAGTTGATGATGGTCTCAGCATTGAAATAATGCCCGATGGTCGGGAGAAAATTTGGGTGCATATTGCCGACCCAACGCGCTGGATGACCCCCGGAGACACCCTAGATTTAGAAGCTCGGAAACGCTGCACGACTATTTATCTTCCGACGGGAATGGTCTCTATGTTGCCCGTCGAATTGGCGACCGGACCGATGAGCTTAAATGCTGGGGAAGTCTGTTGCGCGTTAAGTTTTGGGGTATTGTTGGCGGATGATGGCAGCATTGAAGACTACAGCATCCATGCTAGCCACATCAAAGTTACCTATCGCCTCACCTATGAAGATGTTGAAGAAATGCTTCAGCTTGGACTACAAACCGAGTCGGCTTTAGAATCTTTGGGGAAATGGGCAAAGTTAAGAACATCGTGGCGACAGTCTCAAGGCGCGATTACGATCGATATGCCCGAATCAAGTATTAAGGTGATCAATGACGGCGAAGAAATTATTTTGCAAGTGTTGCAGGATATTTTCCCACGGGATTTAGTCGCTGAAATGATGATTATGACGGGAGAAATTGCGGCTCGTTATGGTAGTGCTAATGGAATTCCGTTGTTATTTAGAGGTCAGACTCAGCCCGATTTACCGTCTGATGATGAATTGTTAGTGATTCCGGCTGGACCTGCTCGCGCTTGTGCCCTACGCCGCTGTATGCCGAAGAGTGAAATGAGTGTGTCCCCAGTGCGTCACGCGAGTTTGGGGCTGGACTACTATGCTCAAGTGACCTCACCGATTCGTCGTTATAGTGACCTGCTGGCCCATTTCCAAATCAAGGCCCATCTGCGGGGTGATGAATTACCGTTCTCTGAAGTAGATGTGGAACATATTACGGTTGGTATTCTCAGTACAGTTCAGGAGTCTAATTTTCTTGAACGTCAGACGAATCGTTACTGGAGTTTGGAATTCTTGCGACGCAATATGGATGAAATTTGGACTTCAATGATGTTGCGCTGGCTCAGAGAACACGAGGGGCTAGCCTCTGTAATGCTAGAAGATCTAGGACTAGAATTTGCAATGCATTTCGATCGGCCTATTTCACCAGGCGATCGGTTACAGCTTCGAGTATTGCGCTCTGATCCAAGACGGGATCAAGTGGATTTACAAGAAGTTTATAATCATCTTCCAGAACAGGTGGAAGGGTGATGGAGTCTTGAATTGAGGATGCTCCTGGAGTGGATTTTCTCCTATTTGCCCCTTGGTCATGGATTATTTATTCATTAGTTAAGCAGCGATTGCTTATGCGGCAACAAAAAACTCGAAGCTTAGGTTGCACAGTGTAACTACATCACCATCGGCTAGGGCATAGCGTTTCAGAACGGAAAGCCGCTTGCGATTTAGATAGGTGCCATTGCTGCTGCCTACATCCATCAGGTAAAAGCCTTGTTGAACGTCATAACCGACGACCGCGTGGCATCGTGACACTGATCGGTCATGGACCACGATCGCACAATTGCGGCTGCGTCCAATTAACCAAGTCGAACTTAATGCGGTGACGAATGGGGTATTGGCATGACAAAGATTGGTGGTTAGGAATGCACGATGGTTGTGCTGAGCGGCTTGAATGTAGTAGGACAATGCCGGGGGTACATCTAGGGGAATTATGGGTTCGTCTAATTGATTGCGCTCCGTTAAATCCCCGACTTCTGGTCCACTAATCGGAGCCGGACGACTATTACCTTGATTATTATCAGGTTCCATCGTTAGGGACCTAGTTGCTGCAAACATCTCCAAAACATCATTCTTTTTATTGGTTTTATAGTCATCATAAGCATCTTCTCGGTTGGTAATCGTTAAGCTGCTAGCTGAATAGTTATGGGTTGAAGATAGGTTTCTGTTAAGGGTCATGAATAGCGGCAGTGAAATAACTGCAATGGAGGAATGCGGGAATTAAAGTAGGTGACGATTTAAAAAGTAGCCAATTCATAAATGTGGTATTTCCAGGAAAGGAATATTTCTTCAGGTGAATGAAGTTTACAAATTCTAATCTTAATTGTTATCCGTGGAATTACGTAAGTGAGATCATCAATTAAGGGTGAGCAAACACGAGATAACCTGCGCTTGGCAACAGTATCAACCCTACTCTTAGTCAAAACTTCACATCTTTTGAGATTCTAGCCATTTTGCCTCCTTTCTCTTCAGAGCAAATTCAAATTTCACCTCCGATTTCCGATTTGAGATAAAGATTCAACTCATTCCAAAGCGCGACGGCAGAAGAGTTTGTAACTCTTTATCAGGCTCACTTGCAACTAGATTTTTATCTGAGGCAAGCTGATGTGCAAAGCGCTTGGCTGTTGCGGGAACTAAGGCCATGGGGTTGCTGAATCCTGAAAACACTTGTACACGACGATCGTCCCCTACGGGACCAACCAACGGGAGATGATCGGCGCTAAAGGCGACTGTACAGGTCACCCAACGTCCCGGAACTTGGGCTACTTTAGGTAAGATCTTCGCTAATTCCGATCGCATCCACTGTTCACTGGTCTCGGGTGATGACTGTGGGGCTAGACTTGTCTGGGTGCGGCTGATTTGCCCAAACCGGAGACTCCCATCGGCAAACTGTAAGGCTCCTGCATCAAGAATTGGTGGGGTTAGATCTTGATTATGGCCCGTCAGTCCTGCTTCCCAAGGTCCATCATCTATGGCCGCCGATCGTTCTAATTCAAAACGCCCAATTTCCGCAGGCATTACCACCGATCGCATCTGAAGATCGCATGGATCTGTTTCGATCGATTCTGCATGACTAAAATATTGACGAATGGCTAAGCCTGAGTCCCGTAATAACGACCGAGTTCCGCCTCCCGTACATAAGATCACCCGATCGCTGTGATAGGTCTCTAATTTTCCATGCACTCGAACCCCATCCGATTCAGAGCTGATAGTTAAGACCCGATCGTAGGTTCTGTGTCCGCCAAGTCGCACCATGGTTTGACAGTAAGCATTGGCCGTTGCGATCGGATTGATGTGGGCATGGGGCATCAAAAGTGCAGCAGCGATTCCATCTGGATTTAATAACGGTTCTAGCTCTACAGCTTCAGCAGGAGTTAAAAGCTGAGGCTGCTTTGTAAAAAAAGCATAGGTTTTGAGAACGGCGATCGGATCTTGAGAATGGTCAATGGTCCCAATCAGGGGTAATTCACGAAACTCGGTGGGTAGGTCTAATGCACCCACATTCTCGCGATGGATTTCAAGGCTTTCTGCTGCTAGCGATCGGGTTAAGTCCGTCATGCCTGCCCAATAGGAAATCCCGCCGTAGCTATAGCGCGTGGCACTAGGAGCATTTTTATCTTGCTCGATTAATAAAACGCTCACACCAAGCCGCACTAATTCGTAGGCCAGAGATGCTCCCGTGATACCCGATCCGATGATGATGACCTCGTAGAACTGCATGGGGATTCGCATAGTTTTGGTGATCTGTGAGTATATTGTATTGTCTCCTCATCGGGGATCCAACACTATCTAGTCTTGGAGAATTTTCATGGGATGGCGATCGGATTGGAAATTTCGGAAATTTGGACTAATACTCGCCGCTAGCTTAATGGTGATAAGTTTCATGGTGGTCAATGTCCAGCGCAGTTCCGCCCAAATCTCCTCACCCGCCTTTGTCCCCCAGCCTAATCGTCACGCCTACAACCCCACGACTTGGAAATACGATATCGGTGCTCATCTCGGTAACCCAAGCGCCGATCGTTCAGATGACTAGCAGCGGGCACTAAAATCTACTCGGCCTACGAACTGGGGCAAAAAATGATGGCGATCCTTAATTCTCCGCCCCCTCTGATACCGCTAGGCACGTTGAAAATTTAAGCTCAAATTGGAGGAGTTGCCGAGATTCAAAGTGAGACTGTTTCCCTTCAGAACCGATCGTCCTCCACCCAGCGCAGATGTGCATAATATTTTTCTTCCCATGAACAGTATCCAGATGAACTTGGCGATCGGGTTCAAGCGGGCTAAAAGATCGGAATTTTAGGGCATACGGGGAACTCCAGTTGTTCCCCAGTCAACGGAGTGGTAAAGACAGGGGCATGAAAGCAGAACGATCGGAAAACTGCTATTCTGAACTCGTCAGACGTATGGCTGTCAACTGAGACGTGGGCGGGAATGCAACTTCCTGAACCGTTCCAGGAGCACCCAACGGTGAGGCTTTACCGTTATTGAAGCTGACCATGATCGCTCCAGCATTTCCAGCACGTACCACAAGCTGCTTTTTCGCATCCCAACTTCGCGTCGTGCCTTCCGTCAATATGCCTTCAAAGGCTTCCTGACCGTCGGCCACAACCCGAACCCAAGACTGATCCGTCAATGTCACTCCAACCCGAACACCTTGATTCGGCGCACTTGGAGAAGGCTTAGCGGCCAACGTCTTGGGGTTGGGTCCAAGGGAAGTGGTGGATTGTGGCAGGCTTTCTTTAAATTTTTGTAAGCTTTCCTGGCTTAACTCTGGCTGAGCATTGGACTGGCTCAGGAGTGCTGAGACGGCCTGAACCGATATTCCCAACAAGACTAAATAGCCAAAATAGAGATGGACGCTTCGTAGTTGTCCAAACATTGGGAATTTTAAGCGCCAAGGAGTTTGCTGCTGCTCGGGTATCCCAGATTGGGCAAACTCGCTAGAAAAATATAATCCGTTGAGACCGATCGCGTTGGCGTACTGTCGAATAAAGCTTTGAATGTAGACAGACTCTGGCAAATCTTTTAGGCGACCTTCTTCGATCGCTTTTAAAAGACGGGTCTGAATGTGAGTCCGTTCCGCAACATCTTCCAATGAGATGTCGAGCTGGCGACGAGATTGACTCAATCGCTCACCGAGATCAGCAAGTTTTACTGCCTGTTGTTCATTAGCTATTTGGAGAAGTTTCTTCTTCCTCATAACGGGTGCTCCTAAGCTCCGGTCGCCATAATCAATGGTAAATGAAATGTGGACTTTAGAAAAGTCAGTTCAGAACATGTGATGGAACGATAAGTCCCTGGAGAGAGAGTCCGAGACCCATGGGCCTGGAGCTGAATCTCCCCGATCGCAGTTCGATGAAGCCGGGTAACAGCATGACCGAGTTGTTGAGCAACCCGACGAATCTGCCGATTCCGACCTTCACGCATTATGATTTCAAGCAATGTCTGATGGGGAAATGTTTGAAGTACATTAACTTCTGCGGGTAGGGTTTTTCGTCCTTCAAGCAGAACTCCTCGTCGCCATTGATTTAATACTTCTAGACATGGATGGCCTTCAACATAGACCTCGTAGGTTTTAGAAACTTCATGCCTCGGATGGGTCAACCCAAAGGTTAATGCTCCATCGTTCGTTAGAATAAGTGCGCCTGTTGAGTCAGTATCAAGCCGTCCTACGGGATGAAGTCCATGTCCAGTCTGAATACTTTGGGGTAAACAGTCTAAAATAGTTTTCCGTCCTCGGGGATCGGCGCAAGTTGAAACCATACCACGGGGTTTGTTTAACAACAGGTAGATTAGGTCTGGTCGCTGAGTCGGGGTTAACGATCGGCCTTTCACCTCAATTTGATCGACATTTGGGTCTGCTACTTGTCCCAATACCGCCACAATGCCATTTACACGAACGTCACCTGCAATAATCATCGATTCTGCTTGACGACGGGATGCAATGCCCCACGATCGCAAAATTTTTTGCAATCGTTCAGGCTGGGGGAGACTGGAGGACAATGCGGGCAGACCATAACTTAGTTCAAAATTTGGTTCAGACATACTCTGTAATTTGATTAATAAGCTTAATTACAAAAATATCTCTGTAGAAATACTTGCGTAAACGCTAATTATTAGTATTCACAATAGCTTAATCTATCCGTTGTTCCCCAGAAGCTAAATTTTTTATAGAAACCTAAAAAACAATTTTAATGCCTCCTTAATCGAGAAAACTTATTGTGCGGTCCATATGCTGGTCAACATAGTATCTGAATTCTTCTGTAATCTTCCTAAAAAATATTTCTTAAGGATTACTCTAAATCCCTGTGATTATTCTGATGTACAGATGATTCATCTGTACGTGTTTTCTGATACTTAAAGGTTAGAACTTCCGCAAAGCTTTGATGAAGTCCTCGTTTGAGGCTCAATGCTTGGGTGCTATCTAAGCTTAGGTGCCATTAAAGGCCACTTAACAAGGTGCTGTTTACTCAGGTATTTTTCACTTAGGAAGATCTTGAATTAGCACATAGGGTTGGATGATTAGAGCTTTGAATCTAACTTGAGGATTCCACTGGGCAACCCGATCGGGTTCGGGTTTAATCAGAAATTGTTCTTCAATCCATCGGCGGACCGTATTGGCGTTGTCTTGTGCGATTGCCATTCCGACATCGACTAAATCGAGGCTATCATCGACCCAAATCACTACGTCCCGATCGAGATGAATTCGCAGCCAATCGAGTTCGGCTTCGTCTAGGAGTTCAGTTAAGCTTTGGCGTAGGTCTTGAGTGGGTTGTTTAGGCATAGGTTCAGGCATGGCGCTATCGTCCTAAATCGTGAAGTTGGTTAATGATGTCAGCACATTGCTGAGTGACGCGGTTAAGTTCGTCGCGATCGGTGCTGGTGGGCGGCGCGATCGGCACACCAATCCGAATGGTTAGGGGCACACTTCGGGGTCGAGCTGAACCTTTTTGGAAGATTTCGTGACTACCCCAAAGGGATACGGGCAGGATTAAGGCTTGGGTTTTGGCGGCAATCCAAGCGGCTCCGATTTTGGGATCGTGAATCCGCCCATCCTTGGTCCGCGTTCCATCTAGAAACAATCCCGTGGCCCAACCATTTTCCAGAGAGGCGACGGCAGATTTCATGGCGGATCTGTCGGCGGATCCCCGTTTTACTGGATAGGCTCCGTAGGCGGTGATGGCTTGTTTTAGCACAGGCACCCGGAAGAGTTCTTCCTTGGCCATGAATGCGACGGGCCGACCGACACAACTAGAGACAATGGGCGGGTCGAAGTCACTGGCATGGTTACTGACGACTAGGAGACGGCCTTTGCGTGGGACGTTCTGTGCGCCGTAGATTTTGCTGCGGAAATAGGTGTGCAAGACGGGGCTGACGATCGACCATTTAAATAAGTGGTAGAGCATCAGGCTGATCAATGGTTCTCGATCGGATAGTTTGACTAGGGCCTTAGACATTTTACAGTTTAGATTTTGGATTTTAGATTGGATTTACAAGCCCCAACTAGCCAAATGCTGCTAATTCGGCTTGAGTCCCGATCGTTGTAAATGCCATATCGGCGCAGGTTCGTTTCATGATCCCGACTAACACTTTGCCTGGACCCACTTCGGTTATTGTGGTTACGCCGAGGTCTGGTAACGCCAGAGAAATCTCGCGCCATCGAACAGATCCTGTCATTTGGCGGCTGAGTCGAGCTTTTAGATCTGCGGCATTTGTGCAGGGAGTTGGATCCGTGTTGGATAAAACAGGAATTTGAGCATCGTTGAAGGGCATATCTTTCAGAACAGCGCTGAAGTGGTCGGCGGCGGTGGTCATTAAGGGCGAGTGAAACGCTCCGCTGACATTCAGTTTTACTGCCCGTTTACATTTTACAGAAGCGATAATACTGTCCACGGCTTCAGGTTCGCCTGAAATCACGACTTGGCCTGCATTATTGTCGTTAGCCATCACAACGCCGTCCGTAGCTTCGATCGCGGTTTCTAGTTCAGTCCGATCGAAGCCTAGTAATGCGGCCATGGTGCCACTGGAACTGCTGTCCATCAGTTGCGATCGGGTTTGGATGATTTTGAGACCGGATTCAAAGGAAAAAACGCCTGCTGCATAGAGTGCGGAATATTCGCCTAGGCTATGACCTGCGACAAAATCTGGAATTTGTCCAGCGGCGTTTAGTTGATCCGCTAAGATTGCTTCCACTACGTATAGACAAGGTTGCGTGTAAAGGGTTTGGGAAAGTTCGGTCGCATCGCCTTGAATCCGATCGATGACGGACCACCCGAGTAATTCACTGGC
>JANXNM010000386.1 GCA_025354065.1 Synechococcales cyanobacterium 340R_concoct_173_sub
CTAGATTTTGTAGATTAGCTCTTTTGTAAATAAGCTTAGTAGGCTCATGGACTTCGGTATTGGTTTTCTCTCAAACAATGTAATGTTGCGCTTCATAGACTTCTTCTATGGAGTGGTGCCGAGTTATGGGTTGGCGATCGTTGCCTTAACCTTAGCCGCTCGATTTATCCTATGGCCGTTGAGTGCCGGACAAATTCGTAACATGCGCAAGATGAAAGTGTCGCAGCCTGTGATGCAGAAGCGAATGAAGGAACTCCAGGAGCGCTACAAAAACGATCCTGCTAAGCAACAAGAAGAAATTAGCGCACTCTACAAAGAATTTGGCAATCCCTTGGCGGGCTGTCTGCCTTTGGTGGTGCAAATGCCTGTTCTGTTTGCGTTGTTTGCAACCTTACGAGGCTCGCCCTTCTCTGATGTGCCCTACAACATCAATTTAAATATTCTGCCAGCCGACCAAATGGCGTTAGTCCAGCCTGCGGTCTTTAAGGTTAATCCTCAAAATATTTATTTAGCTGAAGGCATTCATCAGAAAGTCGAAGCATTTTTACCCGCCGGAAACAAAGTCGGTGTTGGCGAAAAAGTAAATGTCGAGTTTCAAACGCTCGAAGGTACACCATTCACTGAACTAGCAGATCAATATCCTGAAACTAACCTGAAGCCTAGATATAGTGTGATGACAGGTGCTGAACGCGTGTCTATCGCAGAAGATGGCACCATCACGGCACTCCAGCCCGGAGACGCAACAATTCAAGCCTTTATTCCCGGACTCGCATCTGATCAAGGATTCTTGTTTATCAAAGCGCTCGGTCATGTGGGCGCTCGGGATGCCGATGGGACGATTCATTGGGACATTATCGCTATGGTCTTATTCTTCGGGGCTAGCTTATTTGTAAGCCAACAGCTTACGGGTAAGAGCAGCAGTGAGGGTGAGCAAACCGACCAACAAAAGCAGCAGGACGTGGTAAACAAATTTACGCCCGTGATTTTCTCTGGGATGTTTTTGTTCTTCCCACTGCCCGCTGGTGTGTTGATGTACATGGTGATTGGTAACATGTTTCAGACCTTACAGACTTTTGTCTTGTCCCGTGAGCCATTGCCGGAAAATCTTCAGAAAATTGTTGATGCAGAAAAGTCTGGTAAAGGGGCTTCGACCGCAACAATAGATGTTAGCGCTATCCCTTTTGAGCCTGGATCTAACAAGAAAAAGAAAGCTTAACCAACACATACTTCGGCTGATTTAGATTCTGATTTAGACGAAGTTGTACGATGAGGGTAGGTTCTGACACGGAGCCTGCCCTTTTGTTTTCGGTACGCAAGGAAATCTATTATATGCTTCGTGGAGGGCATTTCATTATGACTGAACCCATCTCTATTCCCCATCTTCTGCATCGTCAAGGCGGTTGCGAAACTCTAGATTTCAAAGCCGTCCTGCCAGAGTTGAACACCTTGACTCCAGTTCAAGCGACGTTGCAAGTAACTCACAAAGATAGCTTCTTAGAAGTGGTGGGCCAAGCCGACACTATTGTGACCTTGACCTGTGATCGGTGCCTGAAGCAATACAATCAACGTCTTGCATTTGATACGACTGAGCTACTGTGGTTTTCGGAAGGCAGCGACGACGATCGGGCCAGTATTCCATTTGAACAAGACTTAGAACTGGATGATATGGTTGAAACGCTGTCAAAAGATGGCTTATTTGACCCAAGTCTTTGGGTTTATGAGCAACTTTGTCTAGAAATGCCCTATAAAAGTATTTGCGGTGACACCTGCGAAGGAATTCCTGAAATTTCCCCCGAGAATGCTCAACCGACAGGAGATTTGCGCTGGGCTGCCCTCGAAGCCCTAAAAGGTCATTTACCCTCTTAAACTTGAAGTTGTTCGCTGTATATCCGTCATGGCTTTCCCCGAAGAATTTAGTTTACTGTTGCGATCGCGCTATACCATTCTCTATATTCCAACTCGCGAAGAAGAACGGGTTGAAGTGTCGATCGCACAGTGCGCCAAATCTTTGGGTGAGCGATCGGTTTACATTTGGGACTTTGTAGATGGGTATCAGGGCAACCTCAACGATGCAGGCTTTGGGAAACGGAATCCGGTGCAGGCGCTAGAATTTATTGAAAAACTATCGCCGACCGTAAGCGCTGTTGTTATTTTGCGAGATTTCCACCGTTTTTTAGATGACGTATCGGTCTCACGAAAATTGCGAAATCTGGCCCGTGTCCTAAAATCTCAACCCAAAAATATTGTAATCCTTTCGCCCCAACTCATCATCCCGGACGATTTGAGCGAAGTCATGACGGTGCTAGAGTTTCCCCTACCAAATCCAGTGACGATTCGCATCGAAATCGATCGAGTTCTCAGCGCATTATCTCAATCATTGGACGAAAGAACCGTTGATGAACTCGTGCAATCGTGTCAGGGCTTAACGATCGATCGAATTCGGCGGGTATTGGCGCGATCGATCGCCATGCACAACAAACTTCAGGCCAATGATGTTGAGTTGATTCTGGAAGAAAAACGCCAAACGATTCGCCAAACCCAAATTCTCGATTTTTATCCAACCACCGAAGACATTACGGACATTGGTGGACTCGATAACCTCAAAGACTGGCTCATCCGACGAGGTGGCTCATTTAGTGCAAAAGCACGCCAATATGGGCTTCCCTATCCCAAAGGCTTAATGCTGGTAGGAATTCAGGGAACAGGGAAATCCTTAAGCGCCAAAGCGATCGCCCATCATTGGCATTTACCGCTATTGAGATTAGACGTGGGGCGGCTATTTGGTGGATTGGTGGGCGAGTCTGAATCTCGTACCCGTCAAATGGTTCAATTGGCGGAAGCCTTGGCTCCCTGTGTGTTGTGGATTGACGAAATTGATAAGGCATTTGCCGGAGCGGATGGGCGTGGAGATTCGGGGACCAGTAGTCGGGTATTCGGGACATTTATTACCTGGATGGCGGAAAAAACATCGCCTGTATTTGTCGTCGCTACAGCCAATAATATTCAGTCATTACCGCCAGAATTATTGCGAAAGGGGCGATTTGACGAAATTTTCTTCGTGGGATTACCAAGTCGGGACGAGAGGCGATCGATTTTTTCGGTCCACTTAACTCGTCTTCGCCCCCAAGCCTTGCAAAGTTATGACCTCGATCGGCTTGCCTACGAAACCCCAGATTTTTCGGGAGCCGAAATTGAACAAACCCTAATCGAAGCCATGCACATTGGATTTAGCCAAAATCGCGACTTCACGACTGACGACATCCTAGAATCAGCGAGCCAAATGGTTCCCTTAGCCCGCACCGCCCAAGACCAGATCGCCGCACTCCAAGCTTGGGCCGCCTCTGGAAAAGCCCGCCTCGCCTCAAAACACAACAGCCTCAGCGATCGAATCCAACAACAGATGCAGCAACCCGAATAATCTCTCTTATACTGAACGAAATTTATGAAGAATGATGGGTTGGGATGCGCTGGTTAGCTAAAACATTTACAGGACTATTATTGGCGGCGACCTTGCTGGCGGTGGGTAGTTACTTTGCTTTCAACTACTTAATGACCCAATTGACTAAGCTGCCCCCAAAACCAACGTTTCCTAACGACAATCCTGATTTTGTAAAGAAAAACTCCAAGCCTAAAAGTTCTAAATCGGCAGTTAAGCCTGATATTAAGCAGCCCAAAGATCTGGATAAAGAGGTCGTTAAAAAGCCATTGCCGCCGGGATCCTTTGAAGGCCGCGTCACATATTCCGAGGGTTTAGTTCTTCGAGATAGCTCTTCACGGGGATCTGCAACGATCGGGAGCGTAGCCTTTAATGAAAAAGTTACTATTCTAGAAACCACTGCGGATAATGAATGGCAGAAAATTCGGACGAAAAATGATAAGGACGGATGGATTCGAGGGGGGAATATACAAAAAGATTAAGAGTCGGAAGGCTTAACGCTAGTGAGTTGTCATAGAAAATAAAGGACCAGTACTGCAAGGTCTAAGCGGTAGATTAGGAATTATAAGGGAGAATCCGTTAATATACGGTAATCTCGCATGTCCTGCGATCGTCCTACAAATTTTACTGAGTCATCTTCCAGCGGAGATTTTCTGCCATGTCACTCTTACCACTTCAGCTATCACCTCGCAAAACGTCTAGTCATTCTCGCCCCATTCAATGGACATTCCGAATCCTGAGCTTGGTTCTAGGATTACTAATTTTGGGTTTTGGTAATGCAGCAATGGCACTTCAGCGGGGCGATCGGGGCAGCGAAGTCTCCGCCTTACAAAACCGTCTTACGTCTCTCGGTTGTTATTCGGGTGAGGTGACGGGAACCTTTGGACCACAGACAGAAGCCGGGGTAAAATTCTGTCAACAGCAATTTAATTTGACCGCCGATGGCATTGCGGGATCTAAGACCATGGCAGTATTGAATGGTTCAAGTTCATCGGCGGCAGACTTAATGCCTCGCACCGTAGGAAAGACCTCAGGCAATTTTCCAATGGTGATCGCAAATTCTCGTGAAGTACTGCTTCAACGGGGCGATCGGGGCAATAATGTCACAGAATTACAAATCCGTCTTCAACAGTTGGGATACAACACAGGCGGGGTCGATGGCATATTCGGCGGCATGACAGAAGCAGCCGTTCAGCAATTGCAACGATCGGCCCACTTGACCAGTGATGGAAAATTTGGCCAACAGGAATTAGCCGCTTTGAGTTCGATGCAGCCTATTAGTGTGGTCCCAACTCAGCCTTCCGATACGGTGATTAGTTTAGGATCCCTCGCGCCCGGTGCAGAAAATTCTGATGTAACCCGCTTACAACAACGTTTGAAAGACTCCGGCTACTTCCAAGGCCAAACGACAGCTTACTACGACACCAAAACCGAAAGTTCCGTGTCAAGTTTTCAACGCGATCGGGGCCTATACGTCACAGGCATTGCCGATGCCCAAACCCTACAAGCCTTAGGACTGCGATCGGGTTCAGTGAGTTCGTTGCCTCCAAGGTCTTCCGGTAGCCCATTTAATTCACAAGGATTTACATCAGGAGCGACTGGGCCGCGCCAATTTCCCGATCGTCCCGCCACGCCCAATTCACGCTATCTCGTTGTAATTCCGAAGCAAAATAGTGAGACCTTGGGCCAAGTTCGTCAATTGGTCAGCAATGCTCAAGCTTACTTATCTAGCAAGGGCGACTATATTGCAGCAGGGAGCTTCTTGAAACGGTCGGACGCTGAAAAACGATCGCAGAATCTCCGGGCCTACGGATTAGATGCTCGCGTAGATTATCAATGAGGCGACGCCTTAGCGATCGGATTGGTTGAAATGTGACACAGAAATGTAACACAGAGTGTAGAAACCTTGTTTTAATAAAGAACGTCTCTTGAAATTGTGCCCCTTTCCATATTTTGGATTTTTCCCCGGACCCCATGAGTAAACTTAATAAGCCTACGTCCTATAATCCTCAGCATGAGGATAATCCTTGGCTAGAAGTTCTAAAGACAGTTGGACTGAGTGCCGTCTTGGCGGTGGGAATTAGACAATTTGTTGCCGAGGCGCGATACATTCCGTCGGAGTCGATGTTGCCGACCTTAAAAGTGAACGATCGGTTGATTATTGACAAAGTTAGCTATCGTCTCAATCCACCCCAGCGCGGTGATGTTGTGGTGTTTAATCCAACCCAAGCGTTGGAAGATCAGAATTATCATGATGCCTTTATTAAGCGCGTGATTGGGCTACCGGGCGATCGGGTGGAGGTGCGCGGTGGTCAAGTAATTATCAACGGTACGGTGCTGCGAGAAAATTACATCCAAGAACGTCCGCAATATCAATTGGATACCGTGGTCGTTCCGGCGGATCAGTATATGGTGCTGGGGGACAATCGCAACAATAGTTATGACAGTCATTATTGGGGTTATGTACCGAAGGATAAAATTATTGGCCGTGCTGTGGTGAGGTTTTGGCCCTTCGATCGTTTGGGGGGCATCAAGCCTGACGAGGCGACCAAAGAACTCCCTCCGCTGACAACTCCGAGTAATAATCCAACCAATAGTCCTGCACCCGTTGGGCCAGATTCGGGGCCGAAGACGGATCAGGTAATCCCGGAACGATCGTCAGAGGTGAAACCTTTAGAAACGCCTCCAACGCCGTAAGCCTATTTTGACTTTTGGAAAAATTATAATTCAGCAGCGTTCAAAAATTATCCCTACATCAGAAGAGGAAATTATGTCTCCTGCAAAAAAGCAATCAATTGAAGATCTAGCTAAACAGCCTGAATCATTACAATCTGTAGAACCCCATATACTATCAATAGTGTATGACTACGTTATTTAAGGTGATGGCTGTTTGGCTGAAGGTCGTTACTCAAAAGCAATTGATTGGTACGATAGAGCCATTCAAATCCAGCCCTCAGACTTTGAAGCTTGGATGGGAAAGGGTAGATCCTTGAGACATCTAAAAAAGTTTGAAGAAGCGCTTGATACTTATCATAAGTTAACCGAAGTTCGTTTTGATGATGCAAATGCGTGGAATGGTAAGGGTAATACTCTTAATAGCTTGAAGCTCTACCAAGAGGCTTTAGAATGTTTTGAAAAATCAATTCAGATTGATTCTAGCTACTACGATCCTCGGGTTAATAGAAGTCTTTCGCTCAATATGCTGGGACGATATAAGGAAGCTGAGGTTTCTCTAAATAAAGCGATAGAGATTGCAGCAGAAAAGCCACAAGCCTATCAGAATAAGGCGTTTCATTATGCAGCGCTTAAGAATGTGGATTTATCGGTTGAAAATCTACGAAAAGCTATAAGCTTAGACCCCTCAAGCGTCAATGACGGAATATTGTCCGCACACCTCTTTGATCCAATTCGGGATGATGATCAATTTAAGCAATTACTAAGTTGCTATTCACGATAATGAGTATGTATGAACATAGAAACGATATTGTCACAACCTAAAAACCCCAATGAATATCGACCGCCGACAGCTTATGTTTACCGTTTGAGATCATCTGAGTAGGTGATTGGGAACGTTATGCATTAAACGGTCAATGCTCGGCCTCGAACATCCTGATTAAATTGACCCCCGATCGCATACCACTTTCTCCGAACAATCTCCAACGACGTTCCGATCAATCCACCGGATTATCAGTAGGTCATAGAGCCGGGTGCGGACTCCTCCAATGTTGTACAGCCTTCGTTCTCTCTGAAAAGTTCGTCAACAGAATCATTTATTCGCGAGTGGTTTGTACCGAGGACGATCGATGTTGGGGAATTGATTTTTAGAAATGGTTTAGGCTAATACCCGATCGGCGAGGCGAACAAAATTTGCTAACAACGCCATTCCGCTATCCGATGATTTTTCAGGATGGAACTGAACGGCCATCAGATTCTTATGGGCAATCGCTGCCGCTATTGTCTGGGTTCCGTGGGTGATGGTGGCAGCGATCATGGATGATTCAGTTGGATCCACATAATAAGAATGGACAAAATACATCCAACTTTCTTCGGGTGTGGCCTTCCAAAGCGGTGCTTGTGGCTGAGTGAGATGAAGCTGGTTCCAGCCCATGTGGGGAATGCGAATGCCGGGTTCTGACTTGAATTTCCGGACCCGTCCCGGCACAATGCCCAATCCCGGATCATTCCCCTCATCACTTGATTCAAACAGCACTTGCAATCCCATACATATGCCGAGAAATGGTTTGCCCGAGGCGATCGCATCTTTAATCGGCTGCTCTAAATGGTGCGATCGAATGCTTTTTAATGTCGGATCCCAAGCGCCCACACCTGGTAATAAAATGCCATCAGCCTGAATCAAAACTGACGCTGAATCAGTGACGATCGCCTCTCCACCTGCGGCTTCTACCCCTTTACAAGCAGAATGCAAATTTCCAGCATCGTAATCAATAACTGCAATGACGGCCATAATTTCTCTGCTTGATTTGACTGAATGTTTAAGGCACTATTCTAAAAGTACCATTTTTTGAACACCTAAAAAGTACTTCATGCCCATATCAGGATTCAATCAAATATCAAGAAATATCACGCGAATCTAAAAGATTTTGAATTGGCCACTATACCGCCAGCTAAAATGCTATGTTGTTTACATCACCTCGATAGATTGAACGCAGTAGATAGAACTTTTACGTAACGCAGCACATTCGATTCTAATGTTAATTTTTTCCATACTTGTCAGGAAGGGTTGATTTCAGAATTGGTTTTTGAGTTTTATAGGTAACGCATTCAAGAACATTGAGGGGTGTTTCATCAGTCTAAATAGTGAGACGGCTTCTATTTCAGGGTTTGAGTGATACATCCTCGCCTTGCCGTGATAGCGATTCAGGAATGTATGAAGCGAATTTGACTGATCGAATTTCATTTTTTTTAGCGGAGTTAAGGCTTATGAAGCTTGTGATCCAGGGTAAAAACATCGAAATCACGAATGCGATTCGTGAGTATGCCAATCAGAAAATAGAAAAGGCAACACTTCACACCAATTCATTATTATCTGAGATTAATGTCGATCTCTCAGTCGAGAAAAATCCAAAGGTGTTTCCCAGTAAGCAGACCGCAGAGGTGACAATTTTTGTAAATGGCTCCGTCGTCCGCGCCCAAGAAAGCAATGAAAATCTCTACACAAGTATTGATTTGGTCGCCGATAAGATTGCACGGCAATTGAAAAAGTATAAAGAACGCCGTCGCAATTCCCATCAAGAGCCTGTAAAAGAAATATTAGCGATGGAATCAGACCAGCCTTTAGTGAATTTAACGGATCTGCAACACCGCGAGCCTCAGTTACCACCCGAAGTGGTGCGGATGAAGTATTTTTCAATGCCCGAGATGACCATAGAAGAAGCTCTCGGCCATCTTCAAGTCATTGATCATGATTTTTATATGTTCCGCAATATAGAAACCAGTGAAATTAATGTGATTTATGAACGTAATCACAACGGTTATGGTGTGATTCAACCGCGTAGAAATGGCAAATCAAATGATGCTGATCCAGCAGAGGAAATGAATCACGCTCTTGGTGCTATGGATTTGTAGATTGATCTGTTTTCCGTCCAAAGATAAGTTTTCCAGACGGAAAATAAATATCTAGAACACTAGTTGATTAAATCACGTAATAGATTTGCAACTTGGTGAGCGCTATCGGGAACTGCTAGTGATTCGGCTGCCGATCGCATTACTTCTTTGCGGGCGATCGAATCTAGCTCAGTTCCGAGTAAGTCTAGAACTGTTGTCTCTAATGTTTCGGGAAGCAATTCCGCTTGTCTGAACATTCGTGCGGCTCCTACTTTGACAAACTCTTTTGCATTGTGCGCTTGATGGTCTTCTGCCGCATAGGGATAGGGCACCAAAATTGAGGGCGTATGAGTCATAGCTAATTCAGTCAACGTCCCCGCGCCAGACCTGCTAATCACCAAATCTGCACGGGAAAATAATGCCGCCATGTGGGAATAAAACGGCACCGATCGGTATTGTGGATGGCTCAAGCTTTTCGCATTAGGGTCCGATTCTCCGGTTTGATGGACCAGCCAAATCCCTTGTTCAAACCATTTTGGGGCCGCTTGACGCACAATCTGGCTTAATGCAACCGCCCCTTGACTTCCACCCACCATCACTACCAAGGGCACGCCATCAGGAATGTCTAAGCCTTCAAGTGGACCAGGATTGGTGAGAAACTGCGATCGCACCGGAGTCCCTGTGACAATCGTCTTCGCGTTAAGGGACTGAGCGGCAGCCGCAAATCCCAAGGCCACCACCGTACACCAGGGCGCAAAAAAACGAGTCACTTTTCCAGGCAGCGCATTCGACTCGTGTAGCACAACGGGAATTCCGAGAGACTTTGCCGCAATAATTGCCGGGGCAGAAATATATCCACCTGTGGTAAAAACACCTTGGAATTTCCCACGTTTAAGAAGTTTACGCACCGTTTGAATCGAAATTAGCAATCGCCAAATTGTTTTTATCGTACTTAGCCCCGGCTTACCCTGAAATCCAGCGACCTTAACAGTATGAAGCGGATACTTGCCACCAACCAGCTTCACCTCCATACGATCGGGCACCCCAAGCCATTCGATATGGTAGTCGGTGAGTTGTTCGGCGATCGCAACCGCCGGGAAAACATGGCCACCCGTTCCACTGGCCGCGATCAAAAGACGGGTTTGAGGCGAATTAGACACAAATCAGACCGAATTTTTTTGCTGACAATAGGCATTCTACTATCGATAGTAGACCGCTTAGTCATTAGTAGCCCGATCGCGGTCTGCTTTGCCCCTAGCTCCCCTATACTGAAATGGAATGCCTTTTGGGCAGGCCCACCATCAGACAGGATGACGTTGTGATTATCGCTCGACTCTGGACTCTTTCCACCGCTGCTTTTCTCGCATTCATTCCCCTAAGCGTGAATGCAGCCGTTACATCCCCCAGCCAGAGCCTAGTGATTGCCCTAGACTCTGCTCTCAATGCGAAAAACCTTGGGGCGATCTCTGAGCTATTAACTCCCGACTACACCCATGACGATGGTTACACGCGTGAGACTTTGCCCCAAGCTCTACAGCGCCTTTGGAAGCAATATCCCAACCTAACCTATAAAACCGAGATTATTAGCAGTGATATGAGTGGAGGAACCGAAACGATCGAAACCTTAACGACTATTAACGGTCGCCGCAGTAATCCTTCAGGCCAACTTTGGAAAATAACGGGCACCATCCGATCGCAACAGGTTGTCCAATCCAATCGCATCCGATCGCAATCTATTTTGTCAGAACAAACGCGAATTACCGTAGGAGAAAAGCCGCCAACCGTCATGGTCAATTTGCCAGACACAGTTACGGTCGGGAAAGCGTACAAGTACGAAGCGGTGATTCAAGAACCGATTAATGATGATTTATTTATGGGGACAGTGTTCGACAATCCCGTGTCGCCCACGCTATTGAACCAAAAGCAATTACAGCTTCAATTTCCCTCCATTGCTGAATTACTGAGCGGTCGCACCCGCAGAATGCCAGCCATAACCAACAGCAACCAAATTGTAAAACTAAGTCGTCTAGCATCGGGCGGTTTTTTCAAAATTGGTACTGCATCCAAAGTGCCTGAAACTCGGTGGATTTCGTCAGTGCTAGCCCGTCATGAGGGCGGAATTACGATCGCAACCCATCGTCTACGCACAGTACGATAGAAGTGCTGTATTGCAGTCGGTCACAATGACGTTCTAGAGATTCAATCATCTATTCAAATCGAGCGCCAGAATTTAGGGCCAGAATCTAGGATAAGTATATGCCGAGAGATCTCCGGGGTTTTATTGAACAACTCGAAGCCAAAGGGCAATTACGGCGAATAAAAGCGCCTGTGGATACGGATTTAGAAATTGCTGAGATTGCCCAACGAATGCTGCAATGCGGCGGGCCGGGATTATTGTTTGAGAATGTCAAAGGTTCTCCTTATCCTGTCGCCGTAAACCTAATGGGAACAGTCGATCGTATCACTTGGGCCATGAATATGGAATCTGTGGACGATCTCGAAGCTATGGGTAAGAAACTCGCGCTGTTGTATCAACCTCGTCCGCCTAAAAAGATTAAACAAGCATTTGATCTGGGAAAGGTTTTGTTTGATGTATTAAAAGCGAAACCTGATTTAGATTTGTTTCCAGTTTGTCAACAGATTGTTATCAAAGATGATGAGGTTGATCTGCATCAGATTCCAATGCTGAAAGTTTATCCCGGTGATGCGGGAAAAGTAGTCACACTGGGATTAATGATTACGAAAGATCCAGAAACCAAAATTCCAAATATTGGCGTTTATCGGCTACAGCTTCAAGACAAGAACACCATGACGGTGCAATGGTTGTCCGTGCGAGGAGCAACCCGACATTTGCGGAAAGCGGCGGAAATGGGGAAATCTTTAGAAGTGGCAGTGGCGATCGGAGTTGATCCGATCGTGATTATGGCAGCGGCCACTCCCTTGCCATTGGATATGTCTGAATGGTTATTTGCAGGATTGTATAGTGGTTCGGGCATTCATCTGGCTAAATGCAAAACGGTAGATTTAGAAGTTCCAGCGAATTCTGAATTTGTATTAGAAGGGACGATTACCCCCGGTGAGACGGCGATCGATGGTCCGGCGGGCGACCATATGGGGTATTACGGTCCGGTGCGTGAGAATGCGCCATTGGTGCGATTCCATTGTATGACGCACCGCAAAAATCCGATTTATATGACTAGTTTCAGCGGTCGTCCACCGAAGGAAGATGCGATGATGGCGATCGCTCTCAACCGCATTTATACCCCGATTCTGCGGCAACAAGTGCCAGAGATTCAAGATTTCTTTTTGCCCATGGAATCCCTATCTTATAAGGCTGCGATTTTATCAATTGATAAGTCCTATCCAGGACAAGCACGTCGAGCGGCACTGGCCTTCTGGAGTGCATTGCCCCAGTTTACTTATACTAAGTTTGTCATCGTTGTAGATAAGGATATTAATATCCGAGATCCGCGTGCGGTAGTGTGGGCGATGACTTCAAAGGTTGATCCGGCCAGAGATGTATTCATTTTGCCCGACAATCCATTTGATTCATTGGACTTTGCAACGGAACGATCGGGCTTAGGGAGCAAAATGGGGATTGATGCGACAACAAAGATGTATCCAGAGACCGATCGGGTGTGGGGAGATGCGTTGATCAGTGATCCACAGACGGCAGTTCAAGTAAGTCAGCGTTGGGCAGAGTATGGCTTGGATGATATTGATTTAACAGTAGCGGACCCCAATAAGTTTGGTTACGAGACTTGAATCAATAATAGGTTCATAGCATATCGCTCGGTATATTCCCCCGGTATATTCCTATTGTGCGATCGTCACCATCTTGATCGCACGATGTTGAATCGAAGAAATGACGAGGGTAATGGGTGACTGGCATACCATCGCATATTAACAATGAAGTAAGTTATGGTAATTGTAGACGATTAAGAATCACACAACTATGGATAACAGTGAACTATAGACAAAACATTAGTACTTTTCAATTTACGGTTGCCGTCGATTTATACCTAGCAAAATTATGCGCAACCCACACAGAATTTCTAGTTATTGCCCTTTCACTATAAAATCTCGACAAACCCTCGACTCACAGACTCGACTTAAGCTTGATAATCTTGGTTTTATCATAAAAATCGTTACTAGACCGAGAACCATTGCATTAGTTCTGTCGGAAGATTCGATCGTTTTCGGGTTACCGGATCGATCGCAACATGGCCTGTCGAAGCAATTGCGATCGGCTTCTTAACATCCGAATCCTTATGATAAATCTCATACTTCAATGTAAAGGCATTCTCTAATTGAATCGTTGGTGACAATACTATGTAGATTCGATCCCCGCAATACATAGGACGCATAAAATCAATCTCAGCATGAACGATCGGAACGGCTAATGATCTACCGGAGAAATACTCTTTGAGATCTATCGTCAACATCTCAAGCAATGCCTCATAAGCCTCATGACAAATACTAAGGGCATTAGAAAAATACACAACGCCTGCCGCATCAGTATCTTTAAAATGAATGGTTCGGTGATAAGTAAATGACATTATTTTTAGAAAGCGATTACGAGCACAGATGTTCTTATCAATTAGACGGTTCCCGCTTGGAAGACTTGGCCGATGACTTCTTCGATCGGGGGTTCTCCCACAGACAAATCAACAATTTCCAATTCCGCTAGCATTGTAGAAACTGTTTTCGTTAGCATTGCTTGTGTGACTAAAAAACTGACTCTCAAACCATTCATTTCATGAACATCCCCATAAGTCTGAAGTTGAGCACGATCGTAAGGGTAAGCAAACTCAATAGTAACTTCTCGCTTGGGTGAAAACCGTTCCACTAAACCATCCAAACTACCATCGTAAATCAGTTTCCCTTGGTGTATGGTCAAGACCCGATCGCACAGCGCCGTAATGTCCGCCATATAATGACTGGTCAGCAAAATCGTCGCATTAAACCGCTGATTATAATCCCGCAAAAATTGTCGAACCGCCAACTGCGCATTCACATCCAATCCCAACGTCGGTTCATCCAAGAATAACACCTTCGGCTCATGCAACAACGAAGCCAACAGTTCCGCCTTCATCCGTTCCCCCAACGACAATTTGCGGACGGGCTGGGTGAGTTTTCCTGAGAGGCCTAGCATATCGGTGAGTTCTTCAATTCGATGCTTTGCCGTCCGATCGCTAATTCCATACACCGCCGCATTAATCCTCAATGAATCCAACGCGGGCAAATCCCAAATCAATTGCTGCTTTTGTCCCATCACCAAGGTAATGTCTTGGAGAAACTTGGGATGCCGTTTGTAAGGCGTTTCCCCCCCAACCGTCACGCTGCCTGTGGAAGGATAAATTAATCCGGTCAACATTTTTAAAGTCGTTGTTTTTCCCGCACCATTGGCACCCAGAAACCCAACAACTTCGCCCTCTGCAATCTCAAAACTGACATCCTGAACTGCTTTAATTTCCTTATAAGTGCGCTTAAAAAAATGATCAAGAGTGCCCTTCAGACCGGGTTCCTTAACTGCAACCGGATAGACTTTGCTGAGGTTCTTAACAGAAATCCCTGACATAATAAGAGGCTCCGATCGGTGAGGGCTAAGATTTATTCAGGAGTTTGATCGTCGGTTTTCTCCGGTTTCAACAACGGGAATGCAATGACATCGCGAATGCTAGGTGCATCCGTCAACACCATAACCAAACGATCGATTCCAATTCCTAATCCACCCGTTGGCGGCATCCCATATTCTAACGCTGTAATGAAATCTTCATCCACGCCTTGCGCTTCTAGATCCCCCGCCGCCTTCCGTGCTGCCTGTGCTTCCAACCGTTCACGCTGATCCAATGGATCGGTTAACTCCGAGAAACTATTCGCGGTTTCACGTCCGACTATAAACAATTCAAAACGCTCCGTCAGGCCAGGTTTCGATCGGTGAGGTTTGGCCAATGGGGAGATTTCAACGGGATAATCCGTAACAAAGGTCGGTTGAATCAAGGTTGTTTCGACCTTCTGTTCAAAGGCTTCGTTGAGCAATTTACCGATCGATGGACAGTCATCAATATTGTGAATGCCTGCCGCTTTTGCCGCCACAATCGCCTCATTTAAATCTGTAAAGATTGCAAAATCAACACCCGTCGCATCCTTCACCGCATCATGCATCGTAATGCGCTTCCAAGGTGATGTTAAATTAATGGGCGTTTCTTGGTAGGTGATCTCGGTTGTTCCTAAAACTTCAGTCGCCGCCGTTGTGATTAACGTTTCTGTTAACGCCATCATGTCATTGTAGTCAGCGTAAGCTTGGTAGACTTCGATCGATGTAAATTCTGGATTATGCCGGGTTGAAATTCCTTCGTTTCTAAAAATTCGTCCCAATTCAAATACCTTCTCAAATCCGCCGACAACCAAGCGTTTTAAATGCAGCTCAGTTGCGATGCGGAGATATAACTCCATATCCATTGTGTTGTGATAAGTGACAAATGGACGCGCATCGGCTCCACCAGCTTCCGAGGTCAAGGTGGGCGTTTCGATTTCGATGAAGCCATCCCGATCGAGATATCGACGAATGGAGGCTGTGATCAGCGCTCGTCGTCTAAATGTTTCGCGCACTTCAGGATTGACGATGAGATCAATGTATCGCTGACGATAGCGGGTGGTGATGTCAGTCAAGCCGTGAAACTTATCAGGAAGTGGCAACAGAGATTTGGTGAGCATCTCGAATTCTTTGACGTAAACCGAAAGTTCGCCCTTGTCGGTTCGCTTGAGGGTGCCTTTTGCTCCAATAATGTCCCCCATGTCCGTTAGCTGTTTTAAATTCGTAAAAGCTTCGGGGAACCGATCGCCCATGAATTCTTGAATGCGTTTTTTATCGAGATAAAGCTGAATCGTTCCTGTTTCGTCTTGCAGTGTAAAAAATGCCAATTTTCCGAATACGCGCCGGGTCATGATGCGTCCGGCGACGGCCACTTTGACTTCATTTTCTTCCCCATTGGGCAAGTCTACATACTTCGCCTGAAGGTCCGCCATACTATGGGTGGACTTCCATTGATAAGCAAAGGGGTTCATGCCGATGCTTCGGAGTTGGTCCAGTTTTTCAATACGTGTGGCGCGCAGATCTTCGGATGCCATTAGGGGTCTCTTAGAGTCTCAAATTAAACGGAGTTCATCATTATATCGAAAGATTGACCTCGGATTGCCACGAGAACCAACAAACTAGATACAACAAACTAGATACAACAAAACCTGCACTGGAAAACCAATGCAGGCTGTTAATACTTGGAACTTAGTCCAAGGCACTTAGTTTCAAGTCAAATCGTTAAAGATTAACGACGACCACCCCGACGACGACGGGCACTTGCTTTACGCTTTGCCTTTTCTTGGGGAGTTTCAAAGTGCTGATTCTTTCTGACATCTTGGAGAATTCCGGCACGAGAGACCTGACGCTT